>NZ_DASWOM010000140.1:0-39412 GCF_036398755.1 Acerihabitans sp.
CCTTTCAGTAAACGTTCCTGGACCTCGGCTGCGGTGGGGACGGTAATATCGGTCATAATATGTTCCTTATAGTGGACAGGCTGACAAAAGAACTCAGGGGGCGACTATTACCTTGCCCAGCACTTCGCGATCGCGAATCAGCCGCAGGCCTTCCGCCGCCTGTTCCAATGGCAATACCCGGTCGATGACCGGATTGATGCGGCCGTCGGCAATCATCAGCAGCAGGTCTTCCAGATTATCGCGATAGAAGCTGTTCGAACCCTTGATGGTCAGCTCGAAGCTCCAGACATAACGCAGGTCTTCCTGAGGGTCATAGCCGGCGGTGGCGCCGCATACCAGCAGGATGCCGCCGCGTTTCAGGCACTTCAGGGACGGACGCCAGGTGTCGCCGCCGGTAAAGTTTATCACCACGTCGACGCCGCCTTCCGTGGTGCGGCGCTGCGGCTTGCCGTACTGGCCGATGGCCCATTTCGAGAAATCGGTTTCACGGTAGTTGACCACATGATCGGCGCCGAGGGCTTTCAGCGCCCGGGCTTTTTCCTCGCTCCCGGCGCAGGCGATGACTTCGGCGCCCAGATGCTTGGCCAGGATCACGCAGGCGGTGCCCACGCCGCCGCTGGCGCCGAGGATCAGCACCCGATCGCCTTTTTTGACGGTATTATGGGTTATCAGCATGCGGTGGGCGGTGCCGTAGGCCACAGGCAGCGCGGCGGCCTGTTCAAAGCTGACGCCGGCCGGAAGCGGGATAAGCTGCTGCGCGTCCACCGCGGCATATTCGGCCATGCCGCCGTCGGTCATTTCACCCATCAGCCCGACGCCGGGTTTTAACGGATTAACCAGCACGCGGTCGCCCAGCGCCCAGCCCTCGACGCCGGCGCCCAGTTCGGTAATGGTGCCCGCCAGATCGAGTCCGATGACCACCGGTAACGGCACCTTGATGCCGGGCATGCCTTTGACGGTAAACACATCGTGGTAATTAAAGGACGACGCGCCGACGCGCACCACCACATGGCCGGCGGCGGCGACGGGACGCGGCTTGTCATTCACCACCCGCAGCTGATCGAGGTCGCCGTGCTGCTCCAGAATTAATGCTTTCATAACGTTTCCCACAAAATGCTCCTGATTACTTGATGGATTTGGCGGCCTGGTAAGGGCGGTTGTCAAACAGGCTATCGTCCAGATCGCCCTTGATGGCGCCGCTGGCGACGAAGACCTGATGCTCGCGCTTGAGCGTGTCGATATCCGCCGGCTCAAATTCGATACGGTTCATGCTGTCCCACCGGCTCACGTACACCTGTGCGTCTTTTTGCGGCAGGTTGGCCTGTTTTTGCAAAATGGCCACCACCGCGTCGGGATTGGCCTTGCCCCAGGCCAGCGTATCGCGCAGCGCGGCAATCACCCGCGCCACGGTCTCGGGATGCTGGTTAATCAGATCGGCGCGCACCGCGCCGACGCCGATATAGGGCAGGGCGTCGGTATGGGTCAGCTTTTTCCATTCGTCGACAAAACTGCCGATGGAGGTCACCTTCAGTTCGTCAAGCTGGCTGATGGTCAGCGAGCGCAGGGCCGCGGCATCCACCTGCTTTTGCGCCAGGAACTGGGCGAGGCGCGACTCATTACCGCCAATCAGTGAAAAATCCGCCGGTTTGATATTGTAATTCTGCTGCAGGATGGTGCTGGCGATTACCGCAACCGATGAACCGGCCGGCGACATGCCGACTTTTTTACCCTGCAACTGCGCCAGGCTGGTTATCGGCGAGCCGGCCGGTACCACGAACTGCACGTCGGCCGGCTGGGTGGCGGCGAAGATTTTAATCGGCACCCCCTCGGACGCGGTGCTGAACACGCCCGCCAGCGGCGCGCCGAAGGCCAGGTCTATCGATCCGGAGGCCAGCGCCTTGATGGGTGCGTTAACGTCGGGAAAGTGGATAAACTCAGCGTCGATACCCCGTTTGGCCAGGAAATCCCGGCTTTCCAGCACCGCGCCGTACCCCAGGCTTACGCCGCTGGTCCAGTAGCCGATACGGATTTTTTCCGCCGCCTGGGAACTCAGGGTCAGCAGCGCGCCGGCGGCCAGCGCGGCCGCCATCAATATTTTTTTCATAACGATTATTCCTGTGTGCGTTGTTTCCAGCGGAAAAGATGACGTTCCAGCGGCTTGAGCAATCCTCCTTCGAGCAATAGCATCATGGCCACCAGCAGTAAGGTCCAGGCGAACACCTGATCGGTTTGCACCAGATCGCCGGCCTGGCGCAGACGGTAGCCGATACCGTCGGAGGCGCCGAGGGTTTCGGCCACCAGCGATACCCGCCAGCCGAAGCCGAACGCCAGCCGGGCGCCGGAGAAAAAATACGGCAGGATGGTCGGCAGGTAGATTTTGAAAAGCGTTTGCCGGCGGCTCATGCGAAAGCTGCGCGCCAGTTCGACATACTGCGCGTCCACGGTTTGCGCGCCCTGCCAGACGTTGGTCAGGATAAGCGGCATGGCGGTCATGAACACCACAAAGATGGTGGTGGCGCCGGAAATGCCGAACCAGATAATGGCGAATATTGCCCAAATGGCCGATGAGACGGTGTTGAATACCGCAAGCAGCGGCTCGAAAAATTGCGCCAGCAGCCGGCTGGCGCCAAGCGCCAGGCCGAAGACCGTACCCACGAGCGTTGCCAGCAGGAACCCGGACAGCACGCGCGAAAAGGTGATGCCGATATCGTGCAGCAGGCTGTCGCCGCGCCACAGGGATTCCAGCGCCTGCCAGGTCTTCAGCGGCCCCGGCAGCACAAACGACGGCATGCGCTGCGAGGCCAGCCACCAGATAACCAGGAACACCGCCAGCAGCACCAGACGCTGGCCGACAAGCGTTACCCAGGATGCGGAAGATTTCATATTCACACCTCAAGCCTTAACAGGCGCGACTGTTCCGCAACCGCGCGCTCGGTGGGCACGCGGGGATGCGGCAGGGACATTTCGATGATTTTATGGATACGCCCGGGATTGGGTTTGAGCAGCACCACGCGATCGGCCAGCACCACCGCCTCTTCCACATCATGGGTCACCATCACCACGGTAACGCCTTTCAACTGCTGGATACGCAGCAGTTCGTTATGCATCACGCCGCGCGTTTGCGGATCAAGTTTGGAAAACGGCTCATCCATCAATAAAATCTCCGGCTCCACCACCAGGCTGCGCGCCAGCGCCACCCGGCTGCGCATACCGCCGGAGAGCTGATGCGGCCAGGAATTGCGGAAATCATGCAGCCCAACCAGCCGCAGCGCCGCGTCGACCTTTTCCGCGCGTTCGGCGCGCGAAAGCCGGGTATTCTCCAGCCCAAAGCCGACATTCTGCCGCACGCTGCGCCAGGGCAGCAGGCGGTCCTCCTGGAACATATAGGCCACTTTTTCCCAATGTTCAAAACGGGCGGCGGACTGGCCCTGGATAACCACCTCGCCCGCGTCGGGGGTCAGCAGGCCGGAGAGGATATTCAGCAGGGTGCTTTTACCGCAGCCTGACGCGCCGAGCAGGGCGAGAATTTCCCCCTCGCGCACCGCCAGGGAAATATCGTCCAATACCTGGAGCTTGCCGAAATGCTTGCTGACGCCTTCAGCGCGGATGATCTCAACCGCGGCGTCTTGCCAGTCCCGCGCCGCCATAGTCATTGCCGTCTGTTTCATAACGACATGCTCCGCTCGAGGACAGGCAGGATCGCGCCGCCTTTGCTCAGGGTGGCGTAGACCTTTTCCATCGTCATCACCTGGAAGGTTTCAATATGGCGGCGGGCGATGGTCTCCACCCGCCGGGCATCGCCGTCGATAAAGGCCTGGATCATGGCGTTATGGTCGTGCTTGATCTCGGGTTTGGTTTTCTGCACGTTAAAGCCCAGGGCCACCAGCCGCGACATTTCGTCCATCAGGCTTGATAAGGTGCGGATCAGGTGGTTATTGCCCGACGCCCGGGCGATGGCCAGATGGAAGCGTTTGTTGGCGTTCATGAACACATCAATCTGTTCCGGCAGCGGCGCCTGCAGTTCGACCCGGCAGGCGGCCTCCAGCTCGCGTAGTTCCCCAATATCCACCTTGCCCACCGCCAGGCGCGCCGCCAGCGGCTCCAGCTGGACGCGCAGGGTAAAAATCTCCTCCACGTCCTGTACGGTAATCGGCGCGATGCGATAGCCTTTACGCGGACGCGATTCAACCAGGTGCTCATGGCACAGCCTGGCCAGCGCCACGCGGCAGCTGCTTTTGCCGATGGCGTAGTTTTCCATCAGCTCCGGTTCGGTAATCATGGAGCCGGGCAGCAGACGACAGCACAGAATGTCGTGCCTGATGCGAATGTAGGCGACATCACCCAGGGGGAGATCCGCTGTCGTGGTTATAAATGGCATGTGACCGTCTCTTTTGCTTAGTGTGAGCTGCTCACCGCATATCTCTGGGGCGCTTAATAAGGGGCAGTGTAGGATGTGTTGCGCGGGAAGATCCAATATGAAAAAGTGATATCTTATGCCGAAAAACAGCTAAGCTGGGCAGCTCACAACACGGCGCGGCCCCGGGCGGGGCCGCGCGCGGCAGCCGTCAGGCGCGCCGGCCGGTTTCCATGGTTTGCGCGGTCCAGGCCGCCACCTGTTCGCTAAGCGTCAGGCCAAGGCCGGGCCGGGTCGGGACCAGCATGCGGCCGTCTTTGATCGCCAGGCGTTCATTAAACAGCGGTTCCAGCCATTCGAAATGCTCCACCCAGGGTTCGGTCGGGTAGGCGGCCGCCAGATGCACATGCAGCTCCATGGCAAAATGCGGGGCGATCATCAGTCCGGCATGCTCGGCCAGGGCGGCCACCTTCAGGTAAGGCGTAATGCCGCCGACCCTCGGCGCGTCGGGCATCAGGTAATCCGCCGAGCGGTTTTTGATGAATTCCCAATGTTCGGCGACGCTGGTGAGCATTTCGCCGGTGGCGATTGGCGTATCAAACTGCGCCGCCAGCGCCGCATGGCCTTCGGCGTCGTAACAGTCGAGCGGCTCCTCGATCCAGACCAGGTTAAGCGCTTCAAAATGCCGGCACATACGCTGCGCGGTGGGGCGATCCCACTGCTGATTGGCGTCCACCATCAGCGGGAAATCGTCGCCCAGATGCCGGCGTATCGCGCTGACCCGCTGGATATCCAGCGCGGAATCCGGCTGGCCGACCTTGAGCTTGATGCCGCCGATGCCTTTCTCCCGGGAAATGTCGGTATTTTTCATCAGCTGATCGAGCGGCGTATGCAAAAAACCGCCCGAGGTGTTATAGCAGCGCACCGAGTCGCGCTGCGCGCCCAGCAGCCGCGCCAGCGACAGCTTGGCCCGTTTGGCTTTCAGATCCCATAGCGCCACGTCAAAGGCGCCGATGGCCTGGGTGGCCAGCCCGCTGCGGCCCACCGAGGCGCCGGCCCAGCACAGCTTGTCCCACAGCTTGGCGATGTCGCTGGGGTTCTCGCCGATAAGCACCGGCGCGATCTCCTTGGCATGGGCAAACTGGCCCGGTCCGCCGGCCCGTTTTGAATAGCTGAAGCCCAGGCCCCGGTGGCCGTCGCGGGTTTCAATTTCGGTAAACAGAATGGCGATTTCGGTCATGGGTTTTTGCCGGCCGGTCAGCACCTTGGCATCGCTTATCGGATTGGCCAGCGGCAGGAATACCGAGGAAACGCGCACCCAGCTGATGGTATCGTTATCCGCGCAATCGGCGCAGGCTAAAAGGTTTGACATACTGCATTCTCCTATGGAAAAGAATTAATGATGAAGGATTGTTTTCAACCGGCGGTGATATGGCTTACGCCGGCATCCGGCGCCGCCGGGTCTTCGCTATCGAGGCGGCGCAGCCGGCCGACGATAACCAGATATGAAAAGGCGCCGAGCAGGCCCATGGCGGCGACATAGACCAGCGCCCAGTCGAAGGAGCCGAATTGATTGATCATCACCCCGATGGCGATGGGGGTGACGATGCTGGCCAGGTTGCCGCACAGGTTAAACATGCCGCCGCTGATGCCCAGCGCGCGCCGGGGCGAGACATCGCCGATAATGCACCAGCCCAGATTGCCCACGCCTTTGGCGAAAAATGCCAGCGACATCACGGCGATAATCAGCGTAACGGATTGCACGTAGTTGGCGATAACGATGCTGCTGGACAATAACAGGCCGCAGATGATGGGGGTTTTACGCGCGGCGGTCAGGCTGAAACCGCGGCGCAGCATCCAGTCGGACCAGGCGCCGCCGACGATGCCGCCCAGGCAGCCGGCCACCGCCGGGATTGCCGCCGCCAGTCCCACCTTGAGGATGGTCATGCCCTTGGCCTCGATAAGGTAGGTGGGAAACCAGGTCAGGAAGAACCAGGTGATGGAGGTCAGGCAAAATTGTCCCAGGTAGATGCCGAGCATCATGCGGTTGGCGCCGATGTTCTTCAACTGGCGCCAGCTGAACGGCGTGGGCGCCTCGCCGATGGAGGCCAGGCCGCCGCCGGCTTCGATATAATCCAGCTCCGCCTGGTTGACCCGTTTATGTTTGCCCGGATCGCGCACCACATAAAACCACAGCAGGCCAATCAGGACGCCGGCGCCACCGGTAAAGAAAAACACATGTTGCCAGCCCCAGGTATTGAGCAGCCATAACATGATCGGCGTGAAAATCGCCAAGGCGGCGTATTGCGCTGACTGGAACACCGCGGTGGCCATGCCGCGCTCATGTCCGGGAAACCACATCACCGTCAGCCGGTTGTTGGCGGGGAAGGCCGGTGATTCCGCAATGCCCATCAGGAAGCGCAGCACAAACAACGCCAGCAGCGCGGAGCTGAACATATCGACAAAACCCTGCAGGAAGGTCAGCACCGACCAGGCCAGCAGGCTGATGCCCAGCACCAGGCGCGAGCCAAAACGATCGAGGATGATGCCCCCGGGGATCTGCATACCGGTATAGGCCCAGCCGAAGGCGGAAAAAGCGATGCCCATCGACACGGCGTCAAAACCCAGATCTTTGCGCAGTATGGGCGCGGCGATGGATAAGGTGGCGCGATCGACGTAATTGAAAATGGTGACCAGAAAAATCATCGACAAAATCAAGTAGCGAACATTCGTCTTCGCCGGGACGCTGTTATTGTTCACATTATTTCCTTTTTGTAGGGTACCAGACAGTGTCTGGAGGATAAAAAGGACCTGGAGTTCGTAATGATTGCGCAATCATTCAGGGTCGCAACGACGCCAGTTCCATGAATTAACCTGCGTCATACTAATATGATTGCGCAATCATTCAATTATAAGACCTGTTATTTGTGAGCCAATTCATACTTATTTCGTGGTGGCGCGTTCAATCAGGCGAAAACCGGTGTCGATACGCAGTGGCGAAGGATGCGGGTTGCTATCGTTAAAACGCGCCAGCAGCGCCTTGGCGACCAGTTGGCCGATCCTGGCGCCGTCCACCCGCACGGTGGAAAGGGCGGGGAAAACCTGCGCGGCGCTGGACAGATCGCCAAACCCCATCACCGCCAGCTCGTCAGGCACCCTTATGCCGCGGCTGGCCGCCTCGGCGAGCACCCCCTCGGCGATGGTGTCCGAGCTGCAAACGACCACCTCGGGTAAGTCGTGGCGGGCCAGGATGCGTTTCAACCCTTCACGCCCGGTGGCAAGCGTGGCGGGCGCGGGCATGATCTCAATGGAGACGTCGCGCACGCCGTGGACCGCCAGCTCGGCCATCAGGCTGCGGCTGCGGCGCAGCCCGCGGGCATCGTCAAGGGAGAGCAGCGAGAAGCGCCGATAGCCCCGCTGGTATAAATGAAGCGCCACTTCGATGCCCACCTGTTCATGGGAAAAACCAATCTGCATATCAATGGGCGTGTCGCTTAAATCCCAGATTTCCACCACCGGTATGCCCGCGTTGCGCAATTTTCCATGGCTTTCGTCGGTATGCAGTGTGCCCGCCAGCACTATGCCGTCCGGGCGGCGGCCGAGGATGGCATCCAGCAGCTGTTCCTCCCGCTCGCTGGAATATCCCGTCAGGCCCAGCAGGGTCTGATAACCCTCGGCGGTCAGGCTGTCCATCAGCGCCTGCACCGTATCGGCGAAAATAGAGTTGGCGATGGTCGGTACAAAAATCGCAATCAGCCGGCTTTTGCTGGTGGCAAGCCCGCCCGCCAGCATGTTCGGCACGTAGCCGGTGGCGCGCACCGCGGCGAAGACTTTTTCCCGCGCCGCGGGCGAGACCAGTTCCGGACGATTCAGGGCGCGCGAGACGGTGATGGGCGAAACGCCGGCCACGCCGGCGACATCAATCAGCGTGGGATTTTGCGCCGGGGCGCGAGCCGCGTGTCTTGTGGATTTTTTAACCATGATCACCGTCTGGTTGAACTGCGGTTGCCGCCAAAACAGGGTGTTTATTCACCGCCGTATTCAAGTCAATAGCCATTTTACTTTCATCACCTGACAATAAAACGAACCTGAGATATTGCCGGTGAAAGAGTAACACATGGCGATGCGAGTATCAGCGCCCCGTTGAGTAATATCCCGGTCCTGATCCCGCGCTATGGGCGGTCGGTCGGCGAACAGGCCGCTTTTTAAGGTTTCGCCGTCGTTGGTTGCGCTGACCGTTATCGCTGGGGCCGCCAACCTTGGCTTGATGGCCAAGGTATGCAACGCCGCTTCGCATCCTTATCGGGAACGCGTTTGGGCAATAAGATATAGCGCCAAAATATAATAAGACGCTAATGGACATTTCCCCACCTTAACCATTAATTCTGGTTGAGCATTGGTTTATTTATTGCGTCAATTTATATTGACTTGAAGCTGGGGAATGTCCCACAGTGTATCAAATGACGCTGATGATTTGTATGCCGCCGCGGCAGTCGGACCGTCAATTTAACGACTATCCATTGGTTTAAAATATCCAAAAAATATTTATATAATGTTTTATTTTAATAGATTTAATTCAATCGTCAGCTTAAATAACAATTTATAAAAATAACATTATTATAAATTACCCTATTATCAGGCGGAGGCGCGGTATGCAAACAAAAACGCTGATGGCACCCACCGATAATCGCCCTGTCGCCACGCACGGACGCTCCGTAGGGCGCGGCACGGAACCTGATGGCGAGTTCGCGAAAGCGCGCGCTAATGGCATGGAGCAGACGCATGGGTAACGCAGATCCTGATGGCCGCATCATTTATCGATCCCACAATCCCGCCCAGCTGTGGTGCTATACGCCCGCCATCTTGCAAACCGCCAGCGGCAGGCTGGTGGTGACGTTGGATCTCGGCGGCCCCGGCCTGGATAACCAGCCTGGCATGAGCGGCAACCACACCAAACGCCGCGGCATAGGCAAAATCTTCATTTCCGACGACCATGGCCGGCGCTGGGCTGAGCAAGGGTCCTTTCCCTTCTGGCATGCGCGGCTGTTTGAATGCCGGGGCTGGCTGTACATTATCGGCAACGCGGGCGATCTGTATATCATCAGATCGCGCGACGACGGCCTGACGTGGTCCGCGCCCGCGGCGCTGACCCGCAATCAGTTGTGGCACGGCTCGGCGACGAATATATTGCAGGAAAACGGCACTGTTTATATGTGCATGGATTTGAGAACCGATTTGGGCATCTCGGGCTGGAACGTCGCGGGGCTCACGCCGGTCATACTGCGGGGCAACGGGCGCGATAATCTGCTGGACAGGGCGGCATGGACATTTTCGGCCGGTTTTTCGTTTAATGATAAATTTGACTATTGCGCGGCGAGTTTCGGCGAAAATTTCGGCATCCCCTTTTACCCTTCGGATACCGCCGGTCCCAAATCCCTGTCGCCAACAATAAACGCCTCCCCGCCAGGCTGGCTTGAGGGCAACGTGGTCAGGATTACGGACCCAAAGCATATCTGGCACGATCCCGCCAATGCAACGCTCTACATCATAATGCGCGCCAACACCAACGGCTGCGGCTATGCCGCGCTGCTTAAAGCGGTGGAGCGGCGGGACGGCGCAATCGCCCTGCAGGAAGTGACCGCCCCGTCGGGCAAGCTGTTATCATTCATTCCTCTTCCCGGCGGCAGCCTGAAATTTTATATCGCCTACGATGCCGTGACCCGATTGTATTGGATGGCATCCTCCATTATTACGGACTCAATGTGCAGGTTATCGGCTACGCCTAAGGGAAGATATAATTTGCCATCGAATCAAAGAAACATTCTGGGGCTGTATTATTCATCCAATTGCGTTGATTGGGTGCAGGCGGACGTTATCAGCAAAGGTGAAACAGAATTTCACGCCAGGAACTACCCCACATTTGTATTTTCAGGACAGGATATCTTATTGGTGGCGCGTTCCGGCGACGGCGCGGCAAAAAATGGGCAATATGCAAACCTGATCACATTCCACACAGTGCAAGACTTTCGTTCATTGGTCATTTAGCAAAAGGAGGGTGAATGAGCATAAACTATGCTGCATCGGACGCGCTGTATAAAAGGGCGTCGCATGTGATTCCCGGCGGCGTGTCCAGTAATAATCGGGCAAACTGGCAACCACACCCGCTATTCTATCAAAAAGCACAAGGCGCGTATGTTTGGGATGTGGATGGAAATAAATACATCGATTATGTTCTGGGCAGGGGGCCGTTAATTACCGGCCACTCCCATCCCCGGATACTTGACGCCATTGCGCGGCAATACCAGGCGGGGCAGTTTTTTGCCGGGCAGACCGAACTGGAGATCGTCCTGGCGGAAAAAATAACAAACCTGGTGCCCGGCGCCGAGATGGTCCGCTTTTGCAATTCCGGCTCGGAGGCGGTGCACGTCGCGCTGCGCCTGGCCAGGTCCGCCACCGGCCGTGAAAAAATAATCCGTTTCGAGGGGCACTACCACGGCTGGTTCGACAATATCGCCTGGGGATTCAACGCCCCGGACGACACCGACCGCGATACCGGCGCCCTGATGGCCATGTCCCGCGGGCAACCCGTCGGCGACGCCGGTAATATCCTCTCGTTATGCTGGAACGACGCCGACGCGCTGGAGCGCCTGATATCCAGCCAGGCCCAGGATATCGCCGCGGTGGTGACCGAGCCCATCATGTTCAACAGTTTCTGGAGCAATATCCCGCCGGCAACGGGCTACCTCGCCAGGGTAAGGGCGCTGTGCGACCACTACCGCATCCCGCTGATATTCGACGAAATCCAAACGGGCTTCAGGACGGACATCGGCGGCGCCCAGGCCCGTTATGGCGTGACCCCCGATATCACCACCTTCGCCAAGGCGCTGGGCGGGCCGGTTTGCCTGGCGGCCGTCTGCGGCAAGGAACCGTATATGCGCCTGCTGGCCGGCGGCCCAACCCTGCATACCGGTACCTACAATGCGTTCCCGCCGTTCCTGGCCGGCGCAATCACCAATCTGGATATATTGGCCGAAAACAGCGGCGCGGCGCTGGCTAAAATTCATCTGATGAGCGAGTCGCTGCGGGCGGGATTGCAAGACATCGCCACCGGCACGACCTTGCCCATGCAGGTCAGGTCCAGCCCCGGGGCGGTGACCACCACCTTCAGGGCGACGTCGTCGGTTGCGCGCGATTACCGCGCGGCGCGGCGTGAAATCAATCAGCCGCTGCTCGCCATGTGGCATGCGGCGCTGCAGGCCAGGGGCGTCAGGATCACCCCGGAAGGGTTGTGGTATGTCTCCACGGCCCATGGCGTCCCTGATATCGACTACAGCCTGGAACAAGCCGCCGCCGCGGTCGCGATGCTGGAACAGGCGAGGAGGCGTTTATGAGCGGAGCGTGCGTAAATACCGTGGCGGTGCTTCTCGAGCCAGGGCGGTTTTCATTTGCCAGCCGTCAGCTTGAGGATGAGGTCGCCCCTGGCTATGTCAGGATAAAAATAAGTTACTGCGGCGTATGCGGCACGGACAAATCATTTTATCTCGGCCACAGGAATGAGGGCTATCCTGTCTCTTTGGGACATGAGCATTGCGGCGTGATCAACGCCACCGGCGCCGGCGTAATTAACCTGCAGGCGGGGTGCCGGGTGGCTATCGACCCCAACTTTCGCTGCGGGCAATGCCATTATTGCCGGCAAAAAAAGGGCCATCTTTGCGTCAGGGGCGCGGAACAACATTATACCAACCGCGGTTATGCCGGCTACATTGACATCCATCATTCGTACGTGCATAAATTACCCGCTTATCGGGAAGATTATATCGGCGCGCTTGTCGAGCCTCTCTCCGTGGCGCTTCATGCCATGGCGTTGAGCCAAGTCCCGGCCCGTAAAGGTGAAATACTGGTGCTGGGCTGCGGCGGGCTGGGCAGCATGCTGATCTTCGCGCTGCTCGAGCTTACCGGGCTCGATCTCTATATTCATGATCATAATGATTATAAAGTTGATCATCTTCGCAGCCTTTATCCAGACCGGATAAAGATCCCCATGGCCGGGCAGCGCTTTCAGCTTATTTTCGAAGCAACCGGCGCCTCCGGTGGATTTAGCCAGGCCTGCGATGCGCTGGATAAATGTTCCAGGCTGGTGGTGCTGAGCAGATATCATGCCGATGAGCCTGTTATTCCAGAACGGTTGCCGTGGAAACAGCCTGAAATCATGTTGTGTCATCTGAATGGCGACAGTATTCATATGACCGACGCGGCGGCGCTGCTGGCGGATAATTGGAGCACGCAGCATGATAATTTGCTCAGCTTTCATTCTTTCGAGGATATTAATAATGTTTTCGCTAATTATGGGAAAATAAAATCAAATAAAAAAATTATTACGCATGAGCAGCTTTAATTCTGTACCCAGCCGAGGTCAATATGGACATTGTAACGATTATTCCCAGCCGGTTGGCCTCATCCCGTCTGCCGAACAAAGCGCTGGCCGATATCAACGGCGTTCCCATGATTGTGCAGGTCTGGCGGCGAGGCATGGAAGCGAATCTTGGTCCGGTCTTTGTCGCCTGCGGCGATAAAGCGATTGCCGATGCCATTCGCGCCGTGGGCGGCGAGGCCGTCATGACGGATCCGCGGCTCAACAGTGGGTCGGACCGGGTGTTCGCCGCGCTGGACGCTGTCGATCCCGGCGGCAAATATGAAGTGGTCATCAATCTGCAGGGGGATATGCCCACCGCCGACCCCGCCATGCTGACCACCCTGGTGGAGCCGTTACGCCATCCCGGCGCCGAGGTGGCGACGCTGGCGTCGGTCATCGCCTCACCGGCCGAGCGGCTTGCCGACAGCGTGGTTAAGGTGGCCGTCTCGATGCCGCCGGGTTGCAAGACCGGGCGGGCGGTTTATTTTAGCCGCAACACCATTCCCTGGGGCGCCGGTGAGCATTATCACCATATCGGCCTTTATGCGTATAAGCGCGGGGCCTTGACCCGATTTTCCCAACTGCCGCCCGGTCCGCTGGAGCAGCGGGAAAAGCTGGAACAACTGCGGGCACTGGAGCACGGCATGCGCATCGATATTTCCATCATAGATGTCAATCCGCTGGGCGTTGATACCCTGGACGACCTTGATATGGCGCGCCGTCTCCTGCTCTGAGTCCTCGCCATCATTTCATCAGGATGAGAACATATATGGATAAGCAAGCGATACTACATATAGGCAGCAGAGTAGTGGCAAAAGAAGCCGAGGCGTTATACGCCATAGCCGCAACGCTTGGCGATACCGGCTTTTATGAAGCCGTCAATTTGATCCGTGCCTCCGCCGGCCATGTCATCATCCTGGGGGTGGGCAAAAGCGGGCATGTGGGGCGTAAAATCTGTTCCAGTCTGTCATCCATCGGCACGCCGAGTTTTTTTATTCATCCGGTCGAAGCGAAACATGGCGATTTAGGCATGATTACCGCTGATGATATTATTATATTGATTTCATATAGCGGCAGGACCGATGAAATCATGCAGCTGATGCCTTATTTACATCAACGCGAAGTACCGGTGATCGCGATAACCGGGAACCGGCTGTCACCCCTGGCGGAAAGCGCTGATATTGTCATCGCCTTTGATATCAAGGGCGAGGCCTGTTCGTATGATATCGTACCCACGGTGAGCGCGAGCGCCACGCTTGCTCTCGGCGATGCCATGGCCATCGCGCTGATGGAATCAAGGGGGTTTTCCGCGCAGGATTTTTCTAAAAACCATCCGGCGGGCCATTTGGGCGCGCTGTTGGCGGCGCGGTAATCCTCCCTTTACCCTTCGGCCGCCGTCCGATCCGGCGTGGTGTTGATGCATGAGTTGATGCATGAAGGGAACACGCCTGACGGCGTGTTCCCTTCACTTAATGCGCCGTCTGCGGCGCCGGCGCGTGGTCTTGTTTTTTACAGCCGGCGAGGTCGCCGCAGTAGGCGTCCAGCAGCTTGAGCGTGACGCCGTTGGTCCAGCCGAACCCGTCCTGGAGCGCATATTCGCCGCCGCCGCCGCCGCCCAGGCCTTCGCCTTCAACCACATATTTCTCGACCAGCTTTTGCTGCGCGTCATACAGCTTTTGCACATTTCGTAAAAAACGGCTGCCGATCGATTGCGCCAGGGCGTCCTGGCCGTAATGATGCAATCCCTGTACCGCTACCCACTGCAATGGCGCCCAGCCGTTGGGCGCATCCCATTGCTGGCCGGTATTGACCGTGGTGGTGGTCAAACCTCCTTCTTTCAGCAACTGATCGCGCACCGCCCGGGCGGTACTGACGGCGCGCTCGCGCGGGGCTATATGCACAAACAGCGGGAATACCGTCGCGGCGGTGATCGGGCGGGTAATTGATTTTTTCCGCCAGTCATAGTCGGTGTAATAACCGTCCTGCTGGTTCCACAACACGCGGTTGATGGCGTGGCGGCGCGCGTCGGCCAGCCGCGCGTAGCGCAGCGCCTCCGTGGCGGCGTTGGCGCTTTTGCTGGCGCGGGCCAGCGTTTGCTCCAGGTGGAACAACAGGGCGTTGAGATCCACCGGGATAATGTCGGTGGTGTGTATCGTGGCGAGATCATGGGGATCGGTTAACCAGCGCGAGCTGAAGTCCCATCCGGAAGCCGCCCCGGCGCGCAGGTCGCGGTAGACCTCGGCCGCCGGGCGGTTTTTGGCTTTACCGGCGGTGGCGATATCTTCCATCCAGGATTCGGTGCGCGGCACGTCGCGTTCATCCCAGTACCGGTTGAGCAGGCCGCCGTCCTCCAGGCGCACCACGCGTTCGGCGGCGGCGCCCTTGGCCAGGCCGTCGGCGCCGCGCATCCAGTAGTCATATTCCTTTTTTAACTGCGGCAAATAGCGCGCATAGGCGGCGTCGCCCTCATGGCTTGCGAGCAGTTCCACCATAAACGAGAAAAACGGCGGCTGGGAACGGCTCAGGTAATAGCTGCGGTTGCCGTTGGGGATATGGCCGTAGGCATCGATTTCATGCGCGAAATTATCGGTCATGTTTTTTACCAGCCCCCAGTTGCCGCTTTCGGCCAGGCCCAGCATGGTGAAATAACTGTCCCAGTAATACACTTCCCGAAAGCGGCCGCCGGGCACGACATAGCTGTGCGGCAGGGGCAGCAGTGAGTCATGGGGCGCCACACTGTCGGTTTTGCGCGTCAGCACCGGCCAGAGACCATCGATATGCGCCCGCAGGGTTTGTCCGGCGGGCGGATGGTAGGGCGTGCCCGCCGTGGGCAGGATAAAGTGGGTATCGACAAAGCGCTTAAGGTCAAAACCCGTCTGGGCGCGCTGCTGCCGGTACTGGGTCAGGATTGAGGCCGGCTCCCCGCGCGGGACCGCATCGGCAAAGGTTTTCTGGTCAGGGTAAATCCTGGCCTGCTGCACTGCCTCGAACAACGGGCCAAACAGGATATCGGGCGGCTGCGGGGCGGGCGCCTGCACCAGGGTGCCGGACACCGCAGGCGCGGCCATGGCGGCGCCTGCGCCGGCGACCGCCAGTACCAGGGCCAACAGGATGTTCCTTACGTGATGGGAATAAGGCGCCGGCATGGGTATCTCCTTTTTTACACTAAGGCGCCGTCAGCGAGGGTACTGAACGCGGCGCGGGTCTGGCATGGGTATGCCTTTGAATCTGCGGGATTTGGCAATTTTAGCCGGATATCGCGCCGGCGCCGGTATCATGATCCGAAAATGGGGGCTGGCTCAAAGTATAGGCGGGATAATTCTATTTTCAGCAGCACAACTGTCTTTATCGCCGCGGGCGCGGGTCTGGCCCCGCGATTGTCCAGCGGGTCGGCTTCGGCTTGCCGGCCCCCCGTGCGGCGAGGAGCCGGCAAGCCGGAATCGGGCCGGTTATGCGCGCGCTAAGGCAAGCGGCTCGCCGCCGGGTTCAAGCGTCTGCGGATCCATGCCGGCGCGGAACAATACCGCGTCATAAGGCCCGGCCAAGCGGGTTTCGCCATGGTCCACCGTCAGCCAATCGCCTTCGGGCAGGCCGATAACCGTCATCTCCGGCCGGGCGCGCAGCAGTTCGGCCAGGCGCTGGTTGCGGGTTTCCCCCTGATGCCCGTCGGGCAGCCGGTTGGTATAATGCGGGTTTATCTGGTAGTCCACCAGCCCCAGCGCGGAAAAACCGCCCGGATCGACAATCGGCATATCATTGGTGGTGCAGATGGTGGGGCAGGCCAGATTGGCGCCGGCGCTCCAGCCGATATAGGCCGCGCCCTGACGCACGCGTTCGGCTATGGCGGCCAGCAGGCCCCGCTCACGGCAGCATTTCAGCAGGTTAAAACTATTGCCGCCGCCGACGATAATCACCTCGGCGCGGGCCACCGCGTCCACGGCATTTTCCAGCGTATGCACGCCTTCAAGCTCGATACCCAGCGGCGCCAGGGCCTGGCTTACCCGGGCGGTATACTCGTCCCAATCGACGGTTACGCCGGCAAAGGGGACGAACAGCGCCCGGCGGCGGTCTTTCAACAGCGCGCGCATCGGTTCGATGGCATGGGCCAGATAGCCATGGCCGGTGAGCACTGAATTACTCAGTAATAGCAGTTCCATCTTTTCACTCCTTAATAAACCATCATGGCGACAGACGTTACAGCAGGGCGGCCAGCAGGCGGGCCAACAAGGCGTTCGATAATACCACCGGCAGGCCGGTGGCTTCACGCACTATGCTGCGATGCCGTTCGGTATAGCCCATGCAGTCCATGACAATCACCTCGGCGGCCTGCGCCTTCAGTTCCAGCGCGGCGGCGGTGAGCTGTTGCGGCGTGCTGTTGTAGGGCGACGCGGCGGCATAGACCGGCGCGCGCGCCAGGGCGCGCCATTTGGCGCCTTCGCTGGCCATTTGCCCGGGCAGCGGCACCAGGATGCCGACCTGGCGCCCGTTGGTAAGCGACGTCACCACCGGCGGCACCAGCAGATCGGGTTCCAGCAGCCACGCGCGTTCGCACGCCAGGCCGTGGAATTCACCGGTGCATAATAGCGCTATGGTCCGGCAGCCCAGTTGCTCAAGCTCGTTCAATTTAGCCTGAACCGCCGCGCGCACCGCGGTTTTACCCATGATGACGGCGCTGCCGTCCAGCAGCCGGGTGGTCAGCACCGCTTCACCGGGCAGGACCGGAAAGCGCCGGGCGATAGTGGCGTTATCCAGGCCGTCCAGTACTCCCAGATGGATGCATTCGACGTCCGCGGGCAGATGTTCGGCCAGGATCGGGGTAATATCGGCGCGCGGCGCCTGGCCGATGGTCAGGGTACCCAGTAAGGTTGCGGGCATAAGCACCTCCTTATTGACGTTGTTGTAAATGGGCCAGGGAACCATAGAGTTCCAGCAGACGGTCGTATTCGGTGTGATCGTAGAAACTACAGGTGCCGCGGGTAAACTCCTTGGCCACTTCCACCACGAACTTGGCGGCGGCGGCGATATCGGTTTCCTGGCTGGCGCCGGTGCCGCAGCCGGGCACCGCGCTTTGCGCGCAAATGGCCACGCCCACCACCGGCGCCCCGGTGGCGATCGACGGCTGCAGGATGCTGTTCAAATGGAAGACGCCGTTGCCGTAAGGCGTAATATCCTGGGTGGTGATGGGAAATGTCACCGGCAGTTGTCCGCTGGTCATTTCCATAATGCGCAGCAGATCTTCCGCGACGCGCAGGATATAGCCCTGCTTCACGGTGGGCGACAGGGCAAATCCTTTATGGTTGATGATTCGATTGCCTTTGGTGGTGTCGATGGACAGCACCGCGTCCATTTCCGGCAGCACTTCCTGAGCGTTCATATCCTCGGTTTCCACCGGCGAATCCATGAAATCCACCGGCTCATGGGGCCGGGTCGGCGCGTCGGGGCAAATATGGGTGGTAACGATCACATCGCCGGGCAGGCTGTCGCCCTGGGTCTGCATATGCGCAAGCTTAACGGCGGCGGCGATGGCGGCCACGGCGCCGTCGGCGTCCGATACCAGGCCGATGCGGGTCGGGCGCGCGCCGATGCCGCCCAAGCGTCCGACAATGCCAAGCGTCGGCGCCGAGCCGCCGCCGCGTTTACCCTGGGTGCCGGGGATGCATACTTTGACGAAATCGGTTTTGCCTTTCGGACCGCGGATTTCGGTAATCTCGACCCGCGCCGCCGGATAGTCGGCCAGCAGGCGCGCCACGGTCTGTCCGCTGGCAAAGGCGGAATCGAACGCTTCAAATACGTGCAGGGTCTGTAATAAAGTCATAAATATCTCTCAAATAAAGGTCAGTATCAACCGGGTGCCGGGAACGCCTCGGCACCGGGAATCCGTGTTATTTACCGCTCTTGCCGGCAAACACCGAATTAAAAAAGCTGAACAGGGCATCGCCGGCAATCAGCCCGGCGGCAAACACTTCCAGTTGATGGCGGCGCTGTTCACCGCCCAGGCGCAGCACCACCAGGCGTATCGCAATGCCTATCAGTACCGCCCAGCCGGCCAGCGGATTGGCGATCAGCAGGCCGGTGGCGAGCAAAACCCCCAGCTGGCGCGAGGAGCCGCCAATCCATTGGATAAGCGCCCCCGGCACCGCCCAGATCAGCAGGGATTTGGCGATATCCGGGGATACGCCGGCCTGGATGGTGGCGGCGTACACTTTCGCCACCGGCGGCACCAGCCCGTTTTCGAAGTAGCCCTGGTAACTGAAGTACACCACCGGTATGGCGATAACAAAGGCAATGAGGGCGGCGAACAGCTGTTGGCGGCGGCCCTCCAGCTCGAAGGCGATGTCTTCGTTATTGCCGCGCAGGATAAACCCGGCCTTTAAATCGTATCCCATATCGGCGAACGCCGGCCCGGTGGCCACCGAAAAACCGCACAGCATCACCAGCGCCACCGGCGGAAACCCAATCATTATGCCGATGATCAGGGTGATAAGCGCCACGGCAAAGGCCGGGAACCAGCCGGAATGCATGGCCGCCAGGCCGACTATCAGCTCATGGATAAAGGCGGCGAACGCGGCGTAGAGGATAAAAGCCGCTAACATGCCCAGCGACATCCCGGTGTACAGCCCGCCGCCGAGCGCAATCAGCGCGGCAATCAGGATATACCCCACCGCCCCCAATCCGAGTGAGCCGAGGATATGGCGGCGATCGGCATCCGCCGCGCTCAGCGCATCGGCACTGGACGCGGCGCGGTCGATTTTTTTACCGCGGATCATGGCGATCACCTGGCACAGCGCCACCAGTCCGGCGCCGATCATCATGCCGTGGGGGATATAGTTTTTATTAATATCGAAGCCGGTCAGCGGCACGCTGTAACCGCGCAGCAGCAGGCCGATGCCGAACATCGACAGCGCCCAGATATTGCCGATAAACGCGGTGCCCAGCGCCGCCATGGGAAATTTAAACCAGGAGCCGACGGCGCCAATCAGCAGGCCCGCGCCGAGAATGCCCGCCTGTTGCCCGCCCTGGTCGCCGGCCTTGATGGATTCCGCCGCCGCGACCCCCGGCGGCCAGGCGCCGGTGGCCGGAAATACCGTGGTGTTGAACATGCGGTAGAGCAGATAACCGTCCAGCAGCATGGCCAGCGAAACGCCGATGAACATCGGCAGTACCAGGTCAGGACGGCCAAAAATATAAGGAACGCCGATCGGCAGCAGCAGGCTGTTGGCCGCGCCGAACGTAGCGGACGAAATGGCGCTCTGCGCCAGGTTCTGGATATGAATGGAGCGAAAACGTTTAAACAGCTGTAGCGGCACCCGGGCAATGATCATCGCCACCAGCGCGCCGATAATCGAGGTATTGGGCGTGACGCCAAGGGTGGTCAACAGCTGGATGCCGATAACCGCGCCAAAAATACTTAGTAGCGTAAGAAACAGCAGGGTACCTGGATTAAAACTGCTTGGATGCTGACGATGTGACATAAACCACTCCTGAAAAAAAAGCTGAAAACCGCGAGATATGCTGATAAGTCACGCGCTCGACGGCTAACGAAACCAATAGGGGTCGCCGACCTTTTTGCCGATTTGCGCCGCCGCCGCGCACAGTAGCCGGGAAAGACGCTGGATTTCCGCGTCGTCCGCCATTGAGGACGGAAACGTCAGGCAAAACGCCACGGTTTCGCCGCTGTGCGGGTCGCCCACGGCGCAGCTTACCGACGCCGCGCCGGCCACCGCTTCGTTAACCGCCGATGCCCAATGGCAGCGGCGCACCACCGCCAGCCGGTCCATCAGCTGGGTAAAATGCATCGGCAGATCGTTGGCGGGCGACAAAACGGCGCGAAACTGGGCGTTTAGCTGGGTATCCGGCAACCGCGCCAGCAGCGCGCGGCCGGTGGAGGTGCCCCAGGCCGGCGAGCGGGATCCGGCGTTGCGGATCACCCGCAGCGCATGCAAGCCCGGTAACACGCGCAGCACCAGCACATCGTTGCCGTCCAGCACCGACAGGTAACCGGTGTGCCCGGTTGATGCGCACAGTTCGCGCAGCGCCTGCTCGATAAGATCGGTCAATGAGGAGTTGCGCCGTACCAGATGGGTCACTTCCAGCAGCATCAGGCCGGGCTGGTAGGCGAGCGAGCTGGCGTCACGCTCTAAAAAGCCCGCTTCGGCCAGTTGCTTGAGCACGCGGGAGGCGGTGCTTTTGGGAAATTGCAAATGTTCGACCAGGTCGGTCACCGTCACGCCGCGTTTCAGGCTGCTCATCAGGCGTAAAATCGCGGCGGTGCTGTTCAGAATGCTCATCGTTATCTCATAAAATGGAACTCGGTCCCGTTATATAAGATAAGCAAAGGCCGTGCCAGCAGCGCGATTATTTTATGTGTTTGATAAATAATATTAATTTTACTAAAGTATGGATTGCGACGCGGGAGAGTCGGCACGTCATTGCACTATAGTGAGGCGATTGCACTTATTAAGTGCAATACGGCGGCGCAACGAGGGGTGTTATCCACGGGATCGGCCCCCCTCCCTTAACGAGTGATACAAACCCTGGACCCGGTCCATGGATCGCAGTGATACCTGCGGCGCCGCCGAGGCCAGCGACAGGATAATCATTTCCAGGCACACCAGTACCGTACCGTGCAGCGGCACTTTACCGCCTTCGCCGCCCCGTGGCACCAGGATGACGGTATGCGCCTCGCGGGCAAACTGCGAACCGCCCGCCCAGGTCAGCAGTATTGTCGGCACACCCAGGCGCTTGGCTTCGCGCAGCGTGGCAAGCCCTTCGCGGTGCGCCTTATTTTGCGCCATCATGATCAGCACATCGCCGCGTTTCATGCCGATCAGCTGCTCCGCCAGCGCCATGCCGGTGCGGTTCAGCGCATAGGCGGGCGTGCCGATGCGGTTGAACAGGCGTGCGGCATATTCGGCCAGCAGGCTGGAGGCGCCGATACCAAAAATGCCGACCTGGCCGGCCCCCGTCAATAGCTCCACGGCCCGCGCCATGGCCAGGCGGTTATCCTGTTCACCCAGGACGTCACAACCGCGCCGGTGCCCCGCGATGACAAAATCAATACTCGAATCGATATCATGGGACAGCGTCCTTACCGTCGTGGTGAGCTTTTGCGCCGAGGTGAACGTGGGGCCTTGAAGGTTTTCCAGCGTGCGTTTTAAATCCCTCAGGCCGGCGAACCCCAGCGCCTGGATGGCGCGCACCACCGTGGCGTCCGAGGTGTGCGTGGCGGCGGCGATTTCCAGCGCGGTATGGTCCATTATCACCTGGCGGTGCTGGTTGATATAGCTGGCCACGGCGTGCAGGCCCGGCGATAACAGATGCTCGCGGTTGCGAAAACGATCGCCGAAAACATCGGCCGGTATTTTTTGAAAAGGGGCTTTAGTGCTCATAACGCTGCCTTCTTTGCTGATGTGCGTCTGCGGTACAGCAGCAGGCCGGTGATAAAAAACACCGGCACGCCTGCGCTGGCCAGGGCAAACACTATCCGTCCCGCCAGGCCGAAGGCCATGCCGGTGTGGATGGGATCCATATTATTTATTATCCGGTCGCCCGGTCGCAGGGCGGCGTAGGGCGTAAAGCGCACCACCGTCAGACCGTGGCCGTTCAGGGTGATTTCGTCGGCCGCGCGGTCATGGGCGGCCTGCCGCGGCACTATGCGGATACGAATGTTTTTCGCCGGCGGCGGGAAAAAAATCACCGCCGACTGGAAGGCTCCGCCATGGCGGAGCCGGGCTAGCCGCCACGCCGCGTCCCAATCCACCGGAGGAGCCACCGGCGCGGCGGCGATGTTTTTCGCCTCCCCAGGGCCTTGGCCGCCGCGCGGGGCGTCCGCCAGCAGCCAGGTCAACCCCTGGCGGTAGCTGTCATAAGACCACCACAGGCCGGAGCCGGCGAGCGCCAGGTAGACCACCACCAGCCAGGTGCCTAACACCCGGTGCAGCATGCGGTAAAGGTCTTTGCCGCGCAGGCGCAAATCCGGCCGCAGCCAGTGCCTAAGCGCGCGGGTCCCCTGGCTGAAGCGCAAATACAGTCCCGATAGCGCAAAAAAAACCAGGCCCAGCGCGCTTGCGCCGGTAAGGGCATGGCCGATGCCGTCTTTAGCGGCCCCCGGCGTTAAATAGCGGTGCAGGTTGCGCACCGTCTCGAAAAACGCGGCGCCCGTGGCCTCGCCCCGCAATTGCCCGTTATAGGGATCGATCAATATCCTCTGGTTGCGTCCGCCCGCCTTGCGTAAAAAAGCGGCCGTCCAGGCGCGGTCCGGCGCGTGCTCAATCTGTAGCGACAGCAGCGTTGCGCCCGGCCTTTGCCGCGTCACCCTGTCGATAAGCTCGTCCAGCGCCAGCGGGGCGGCGGTTGCCGGCGCCGTCACGCTGGCCTGCGGGCTGAGCGCGAGCATGATCTCGTCCTCAAAACTCATCACGGCGCCGCTTAAACCCATAAACGACAGGAACGCGCCCAGGATAAGTCCAAGCCAGCAGTGCAGTTGAAAGAGAACGCGCGGCGCCAACGCGCCTGGCGCACTGACCGGCGCCGCCGGCGCGCTTGCGGGCGCCGTCATGGTTTAGGCGCGGGCAGCGGGCGGCCCGACAGGTGGGATTGCACCAGGGAGACCATCAGGTTAAGCGAGGCAAAGGAATTGGAAATGGTCTCCTCGCGCGGCAGCACGATGTAACGTCCTTCCCGGCAGGCCTTGAGAAAGTCGCAGTAGCGCGGCATCACTTTATTCATGTCGTCTATTTCATCCTGCGGTTTGCCGCCCGCGTCGGAGCGGTAGGTATCGAAAATAAAGTCGGCGTCCAGCTCGGGCAGACGTTCGGCGCTGACATCCATTCTGTCGCCCTCGGGCACGTTCTCGATGAGGGGCGGAAAGCGGAACCCGGCGTCGCGCAGCACCCGTCCCAGGGCGCGATAAGTATGATGTACGGTAATCTTTCCTTTATTGGCCTGCACCACCGAGACGGTAATGCCCCCTGTGTCGATGACCTGCCGCAGTTGGTTAAGTTGTTGTTGATAACGGTTTTCCAGGATGGCGAGCCTGGGCCCGCTGCCGGTGAGATCGGCCAGCCTGGCGTAAATACGCGGCGCGCCGCCGATCAGGTGATCGATGCTTACCGTCGGCGCGATTTTTTCCAGCTGTTCAACCGGCACGTTGCGGCTCGGCTCGGTAATGATCAGGTCCGGTTTGGCGGCCACGATGGCCTCGATATCGATATCGGCGGTGCCGATAAAGGCTATCGGCGCGTTATCGAAATCAACGCCGGTCAGGATGCCGCTCGAGCGCAGATAGTGCGAGCCGTCGGGGCGGGTGCGGCCGTGGCTGGCTATCGGCGGCACGCCGAGCTCGATCAGCGGAATGGTGATGTCCAGATCGTGCAGCGACACGATGCGCCGGGGATGCAGCGGCACCCGGACCGAGCGGCCCAGATCGTCTTTGAATATCCGGGATTGCGGCGCGTCGGCGGCCTGGGCCGGCAGCCGGGTGGCCAGTATGACCAGAAACAGGAAGAGCACCTTGCGCATATCTGCTATCTCTCAATAAGGTTATGGCCGGACATCGGAACCGGACATTACAATTGGTCGCGGCGACGCCACAACAACAGTAAAAAAAACGGGCCGCCGATCAGCGCCATCACGATGCCCGCCGGGATTTGCAGGGGCGCCAGCGCCAGCCGGCCCACATTGTCGGCGACCAGGACCAACAGGGCGCCGAGCAGGGCGCTGCCGCTGAGCAATGACACCTGTCCGCCGCGCAGCGCGAAGCGGGTCATGTGCGGGGCGATTAAACCGACAAATCCCAGGCTGCCGACGCAGGCGACGCAGACCGCGGTCATCAGCACCGGGGCGGCAAAGCGCAGCCGCGCCAACGCGCGCAGCCGCACGCCCAGGCCGGTGGCGGCCTCGTCGCCCAGCAGGGCCGCATCCGACGCCCGGGCGGTGGCGTACAGCGCGACACCGCCCGCCAGCCCCCAGAACGCCGTAATGCCGAGCAGGCTCCAGGTGGCCGCGTGCAGGCTGCCCGCCAGCCATACCAGGGCGGTCTGCACATCGCGAATATCGGCGGTGGTGATAAATACCCCGATAGCCGCCGAAAACGCCCAGGAAACGCCGATGCCCACCAGGATAAAACGCGGGCGCGAAACGTCGCGCGCCAGGCATATAACCAGCGCCGCCGCCAGCAGGCCGCCGGCCATGCCCGCCACCGGCCGCCATATCAGGCCGAGGGAGGGAAAGGCGATGATAAGCGTCAGCACCACTGCGCTGGTGCCTTCCTTGACGCCGATAAGTCCGGGGTCCGCCAGGCCATTGCGGGTAATGGACTGCATCGCCGCCCCGGCCATGCCGAGCATGGCTCCGCACAGCAGTCCCATCAGCATGCGCGGCAGGCGAATATCCCAGACGATAAACTGCTGCTGTGCCGCGCCCTCTCCGGGATACAGCAGCATGCGCAGGATGGCGGCCCCGGGCACCGGCAGGCTGCCCCGGGTGACGCCCACCGTGGCCGCCAGCAGCACGCAGGCCGTTAGCAGCGCGCACAGCATTAGCGCGGCTGGACGCAGCAGCAGCGACAGCGGTCCCAGCCGCAGGGGATAAAACATCCTGGTTTTCATGTAAAGCGCCTCGCGGCGATGGCGATAAATACCGGCGCGCCGAACAGCGCGGTCATGACGCCGGTGGCCAGCTCGCGCGGCGCAATCAACGTGCGGGCGGCGATATCCGCCGCCAGCAGCAGCACCGCGCCGCCGACGGCGGAAAGGGGGATAACCTGGCGGATATCGTCGGTAACCCAGCGCCGAATGATATGCGGCACCACCAGACCGATAAAGCCAATGGGGCCGGCGACCGATACCGCCGCGCCGCACAGCAGCGCCGTGGCGGCCAGTCCCAGCAGGCGGGTACTGGCGATATTGACCCCAAGTCCGGCGGCGGCGCTGTCTCCCAACGCGAGAATATTCAGCCGTGGCGAGATAATCAGCGCCAGCAGCGCGCCGGCAAGCGCCGGTACCAGCGCGCCAAGCAGGGTGGGAAAATTCAGCCCGGCCAGGTCGCCGGCAAGCCACAGGCGCAGCGCCAGCAGCGTTTGCTCGTCCAGGATCAGGATGGCGGCGGTTACCGAGGAGGCGAACGCGGACAACGCCACGCCGCACAAGGTCACCTTCAGCGGCGTCAGGCCGCCGCGTCCCGCGCAGGATAGCGCCATCACCAGGGTAAACAGCGCCGCCGCGCCGACGGCGGCGACCAGCGGGCGGGCCGCCGGGATGCCGGTCCAGGACGCGCCAAGCGCCGACATCGCCACCACCGCCAGGGCGGCGCCGGCGTTCAGACCAAGAATATGGGGTTCGCCAAGGGGGTTGCGGATAACGGATTGCAGCAGCGCCCCGGCCATGCCCAGCGCCGCTCCGGCCAGCATAGCGGCGAGCAGGCGCACCAGCCGCAGTTCAACGATGACCTTATGATCAAAATTATGCGCGTCATAAAACACCAGGGCGTGAATCAGGTCGGCGGGCCCGATATAACGCGCGCCGAGGCCGAGATGGATAAGCGCGCCGCCAGACAGCAGCAGCAGGCCCATGGTCAGGGACAGACCGAAGCGCGCGGCGCGTTTTTTTCCGCGCGCGGGCGCGCGGGCGTCGATATGCAGGCTCATGGCAGGCAGGTGTCGCGGGCGCGAAAGGGCATGAAAAAAGGCTTCCGCGTCAGCCGGTTCACCGACATTTGCACCTCAACGTCAAAGACGTCTTTAATCAGCGCCGGAGTGCATAATGCGCTGTCCGCCACCACGCTTCGGAGCCGGCCCTGTTTAAGGAACAGCAGGGTATCGGCATAGTTGACCGCGAAATTAAGATCATGCAGCACCACCACCACCGTGCGGCCATGGTGCCGGGTCAGGTCACGCAGCAGCTCAAGGATATCCACCTGGTAACGCAGATCAAGAAACGTGGTCGGTTCGTCGAGCAGGATGATTTCCGTTTCCTGCGCCAGCGCCATGGCAATCCAACAGCGCTGGCGCTGGCCGCCGGACAGGCTGTCCACCGGCTGGTGCGCGAAGTCCAGAGTGTCGGTCAGGCGCAGCGCGTCGTTCACCGCGCGCTCATCCGCCGCCGACCATTGGCGCAGCAGCGTCTGATGGGGAAAACGACCGCGTGATACCAGTTCAAACACCGTCAGGCCTTCCGGCAGGCGCGGCGACTGCGGCAGGATGCCCAGCCGGCGGGCCACAGCCTTGGTAGGCATGTGGTGGATGGCCTTGCCGTCCAGCAGCACCTGGCCGCCGGCGGGGCGCAACATCCTGGCGATGGTGGCCAGCAGGGTGGATTTTCCCGAGCCGTTGGCGCCGGCCAGCACGGTCATTTTGCCCGCCGGAATGGTCAGGGTGATGTTCTCCACTATCAACGCGCCGCCATAACCCGCCGAGATATCCTCCAGGGCGAGTCCTGTGTGTGGCGTTTGCCCCTTTACCGCCGGCGCCACGGCAGGTAATGACGGCGGCTGACCCGCGCCCAGGTTATGTGGCATTGACTGCTCCCGCGTTGGATCCATTGACGAAAGTCACACTATCGGTGAACATACGCGACCAATAATACAAATAACTCTCATTCGTTTTCGTAATGATGCGCATAACTACTGTAGTAGTCAAGTCTAATGCCGCCACTACAGCAGCGAAAACCGGCGGCGGGGCGAGGGCGGCCAAATCGTGGGCGCAATGCCATAAATCTGTTTTATATCAACTTATTAAAGCTAATTATTGGCACATATGCCCTAGGGGTATCGTGCGTAATATCACCATGCGTTTTTATTTCAGCCGGCGTTTACTACTACAGCATGTCATGTTTGAATGATAATGAGTTTCAAATGCATTCTCATATAATCACTATAAAATGGGGCCGCCAAGCCGCGCCGTCCCGAGCAATCAACATATGCCGTTCATGTCGGCCGAACAGGCGATGATAGTTACGCAGGATAGGGAAAATGACCGAATTAAAAAAAACGTCTCCGGGAAATAATGACCGCGTTGCCTGTTGCCTGTGTCTTGCCGGCACACTGCTTGCATCCGGTATGGCGATGGCGGCGGCGGCGGGCGGCGACGCGGGGGATTCCATCACCGTGACCGGCGACGCGCCGGGGTTTGCCGATAACGCCACCCTTGGCTACCAGCCGCTGAGTTCCTCCACCGCCACGCTTACGGATATGCCGCTACTGGATATTCCGCAGGCGGTGAATACCGTGACCGGGCAAGCGATTATCGATCAGCACGCCACCTCGCTGGATGAGGTGCTGTATAACGTCAGCAATATCGCGCAAACCAACACCCTTGGCGGCACTCAGGATTCTTTTTCCCGCCGGGGTTTTGGCGATAACCGCGATGGCTCGATCTTGACCAATGGCCTGAAAACCGTCCAGCCACGCAGCTTTAACGCCGCCACGTCCAGGGTGGAAGTGTTGAAGGGACCCAGTTCCACGCTGTACGGCATCCTTGACCCGGGCGGGCTGATTAACGTGATAACCAAACGGCCGCAGACGACGTTTGCCGGTTCGGTATCCGCCACCGGCACCAGCTTCGGCGGCGGCAACGGCACGCTGGATCTTACCGGGCCGATAGAAGACACGCGCTTTGCCTATCGCCTAATCGGCGAATATCAGCATGAGGATTACTGGCGTAACTATGGCACCGCCAAAAGCACGTTTTTTTCACCGTCCCTGAGTTACTATGGCGATAACGCCACGGTCAACGTCTATTATTCGCACCGCGATTATAAAACCCCTTTTGATCGCGGCACCATATTTGATTTAACCACTAAGCGCGCCATTGATATCGACCGCAAAACGCGCCTGGACGAGCCGTTTAATATTACCGACGGTTATTCCGACGTGGCGCAGTTCAATATGGAATACCAGCTCAATAATGCCTGGAAAGCCAAGTTTGATTATGGCTTCAGCCAGGATAAATATACCGATAACCAGGCGCGGGTCATGGCCTATGACGCCACCACCGGCAATGTCACGCGCCGCGTCGACGCAACCAACGGCTCGACCCAGCAGATGCACGCCACCCGCGCCGATTTGCAGGGCAATGTCGACATCGGTGGGTTTTATAACGAAATCCTCACCGGCGTGGCCTATGAAAACTATGATTTGCTGCGCACGGATATGATCCGCTGCAAGAACGTGCGGGATTTCAATATTTATAACCCGGCCTACGGCGTTGCCTCCACATGCAAAAGCGTCAGCGCGTCGGACAGCGATCAGCGCATCCGGCAGGAAAGCTATTCCGGCTACGCGCAGGATTCGTTGTACCTGACCGATAAATGGATTGCCGTGGCCGCCATGCGCTATATGTATTTCACCGAATATGCCGGCAAGGGCCGTCCATTCAACGTCAACACCGACAGCAGCGACAGTAAGTGGGTGCCCAAGTTCGGCCTGGTGTACAAAGCCACCGAACAGGTGTCGTTTTACGGTAATGTCGCGCGCTCGGTGGTGCCGCAGTATTCCATCGCCAACCACATCGGCAGCCTGCCGCCGGAAACCTCGACGGCCTATGAAGTCGGCGCAAAATTCGAGCTGTTTAACGGCGTGACGTCCACTATCGCCCTGTTTGATATCGACAAACGCAACGTGCTGTACAACGAGCAGATTGGCGACGACACCTATGCGCGCACGGCGGGCAAAGTGCGTTCTCGCGGGGTGGAAATGGATCTTGCCGGCGCCCTGACCGATAACATCAACCTGATCGCCAGCTACGGTTACACCGACGCCAAAATACTCGACGATCCCGATTATGCCGGCAAACCTTTGGTTAACGTGCCGCGCCATACCGGTTCGCTGTTTTTGACCTATGATGTCGGCGCCATCATCGGCGGCAACGATCTGACCCTTGGCGGCGGGGCGCGCGGCGTGAGTAAGCGGTCGGGCACCAGCGGCGCCGATTACTACCTGCCGGGGTATATCGTGGCGGATGCGTTTGCCGCCTATCATATCAAGGCCGATCATCCGGTCACCCTGCAGGTCAACCTGAAAAACCTGTTCGACAAAACCTATTATACCTCCTCCATCGGCACCAATAATCTGGCCAATCAGCTAGGCGAGCCGTTCCAGGTGCAGTTTACCGTGAAGGTCGACCTCTGACGCACCACAATGAGGCGCCACTGCGTTAAGATCGTGCGGCGCGGCGGACGGGCTTTACCGTCCCGCCGCCGCTTTGCGCAGCGCGGTGAATTTATTTTGCCGCAATAATGAATCAATTGAATCATCCCGTCGAACCTCTCCCCGTTCATGCCTCCTAAAACCTAAAATTCCCGTGATTAAAATGAATCAAATGAATCATCGGCACTATTTTTTGGCATATCTGTTGCAATTATGATTGAGACGATTTTACCAGGGACCGCTCCATGGACCAGCAAACGCTTTGTCAGGCCATTAAGGCCCAGTATGAATCACTGCCGAAACAGGTGCGGCAGGCGGCCAGTTTTGTGCTGGATAACCCGCAGGAGGTGGCGGTGATGTCCATGCGCGAACAGGCAAGGCTGGCGGGGATCCCGCCCTCCACCATGACGCGCCTGGCAAAGCGCCTTGGACTCACCGGTTATGACGATATCCGCGCCATTTTTGTCAATGCGGTGCGCGCCAAGGGTTATGAATACGGTTCACGGGTGCCGGCGCTGGTGGAAATGAAACAGAAGGTAGGGGAAACCTCCCTGTTGCTGGATTTGGCCAATACCACCACCGACCATATCCAGGCATTGTGCCGGGACGACAACCTGGCCGCCATGGTGCGCGCCGCCGAAATTCTCTCCGGGGCGCGGAATATTTACTGTCTCGGCCTGCGTTCGTCGTTTCCGGTGGCGTTCCATTTTTGCCACGTGGCGTCCTATTTCAAGAATAACGTGCATTTGGTTGAAGGGGCGGGGGAGAGCGGCATCATGGCGCTGATGCGCAGCATGGGGCCGAAGGACGCCCTGCTGGTGTGCAGCCTGTCGCCTTATTCCAGGCGCACGGTGGCGCTGACCCGCTACTTGTCCCAGCAGAAAGTGAAAATCGTCGCCCTCAGCGACAACGCCAGCTCGCCGGTGGCGCGCCTGGCCTGCGAAGCCATCCTGGTGAAAAAAAAGACCGCGTCTTTTTTCGATACCCTGACGCCGGCGTTTATGGTGAGCGAACTGCTGGTGGCGTTGATGGCGGCCACCTCGAAGGTGGATGTCCGCGCGCTGGTCAGCCAGACCGAAGAAAAATTGTGGGCAATGGGCGAATGGTGGAGCGTGGATTAACCCGCCGCCGTGACGCAAGATTTTGACAACAAGTACAGGACATTAAGATGACCAGTTATAAGCCAGAATTGACCACCGCGCCGAAACACGGCCATAAAAGCCTGCTGTATTCTGACGTGGTAAGCGACCTGAATACCCTGGAATCGGTGGATATCGCCGTGTTGGGCATTCCCTACGGTTCGCCGTACTCCATCGATGAGGTGACCAACGATCAGACCAACGCCCCTACCGCGGTGCGCCAGGCCACCGATCGCGCCGTTCGCAGCATCGAGCGTTATGATTTCGATATCGGCGGCCCGTTGATGGACAACCAGCCGATCCATATGGTGGACTGCGGCGATATCGCCGCCGACCCGCGCCATCTGGGCGGCCATTATGACGCCGCCGAGGCGGTGGTGCGCAAAATCATCTCCCTTGGCGGCATGCCGCTGGTGATTGGCGGCGATCATGGTATTCCGATTCCGGTACTGCGCGCGCTCGACACCTTGGGGCCTATCACCCTGGTGCATATCGATTCGCATCTGGACTGGCGCCAGGAGGTGAACGGCGTGACCGACGGTTATTCCAGCCCGATACGCCGCGCGTCGGAAATGGCGCATATCGGCGAGATTTTCCAGATTGGCCTGCGCGCCAACGGATCCGCCCGCCAGGAGGAAGTGGATGCCGCGCTGGCCTACGGCGCGCACCTGATTACCGCCCATGAACTGCACGACGAGGGCGCGCAGTCGGTGCTCGACCGTATCCCCGATGGCGGTAATTACTACATTACCCTGGATGCCGACGGGATCGATCCTACCATCATGCCTGCCGTTAACGGCCCGGCGCTGGGCGGCGTGACCTATAGCGAGGCGCGAAAAATCATCCACGGCCTGGTGAAAAAGGGCCGCGTGGTGGGCATGGATATCGTCGAGATCACGCCGAAAAAAGATTTAAACGGCATTACCGCCATTACCGCCTGCCGTTTCTTTGTCAACCTGATCGGCATGGCGGTCAGGGCGGGGTATTTCAAGAAATAAACCGGTTGCCGTCGCCGTTGGCATTACCGGCGGCGGCCCGGACATTCCGCCTGGATCCTTGATCCGTTTTTCGACTACACAGGATAACCGTTATGAAAAGACATGCCGTGATAACGCTATTGGTGGGCGCTATGGCCGCCTGCACCATGATGACCGCCAGCGCCGCCAATGTGCTCGACAACATCATCAGCCAGAAAACGCTGCGCGTGGCGGTGCCGGTGGACTATCCGCCTTATGGCTACGTGGGTGGCGATATGGTGCCGCAGGGCCTGGATATCGACGTGGCCAACCTGTTGGGCCAGAAGCTTGGCGCCAAGGTCGTCCTGGTGCCGGTCACCGGACCGAACCGGGTACCTTATCTGCAAACCGGCAAAGCGGACATGACTATCTCGTCGCTGGGCAAAACCGCGGAACGGGCCAAGGTCATCGACTACAGCATCGCCTACGCGCCGTTTTTTGACGCGGTATTTGGCGGCGAAAAAACTCCGGCGGCCAGCTTTGGCGAGCTTACCGGCAAAACCGTCTCCGTCACCCGTGGCTCGATGCAGGACGAAGAGCTGACCCGTCTGGCGCCCGGCGCGGAGATCAAACGCTTCGAGGATAATAACAGCACCATTTCCGCATTCCTGTCCGGCCAGACGCAGCTGGTGGCCATCGGCACCACGGTCGCCGGGGCGATGAAACAAAAGCACCCGCAGCTGGATTTGCACCTTAAGGTGATCCTGTCCAACGCGCCATGTTACGTCGGGCTGCCGAAAGACCAGCCGGAACTGGTGGCCAAGGTGAATGAGATCCTGCGCGCCGCCAAGGCCGATGGATCCCTGGACAAGATTTCGCAAAAATGGCTGGGCGCGCCGGCGGGCGACCTGCCGGAATAAAACCGGGCGGCGGCGCGCGGCATGCGACGGGCCAATGCGCATGCGCAGCCGAGGGTGATGATAACCCGCGCGCCAGGTCATGAGCGGAATGAATGGTGATGACGATAAGTGAACCAGGGTACGGGCGGAGTTGATGACGATGACAAGTAAGCCACGGCGGCAAGGGCCGGAGGATAACGGCCCGGTCAGGCAAGTGCCGGCGCAAGCGGCAATCGGCGGCACCCGACGTCTGGCGGACTGGCTGGTGGCCCTGGCGCCCGGGGATATTCCCGCGGCGGTGAACCATGTGGCGCTGCGCTGCCTGGTGGACACCCTGGGCGTGATGCTGGCGGGTGCCGCCACCCCGGTCGCCGGCATTGCCCGGCGAGTCACGGCGCTTACCGCGGCCGACGGCGGCGCGGCGGTGGCGGGGGTGGCCGGGCGTTACGCGGCGCCATCGGCCGCGTTTGCCAACGGCGTGGCCGCTCACGCCCTCGATTTTGACGATAACTGTTATGCCGGTTTTGTCCATGGTTCGGCGGTGATCGTACCGGCGGCCCTGGCGGTGGCGCAGGCGCGACATGCCGGGGGCGAGGCGCTGCTGACGGCGCTGGTGGCCGGGGCGGAATGCCAGTACCGCATCGGCATGGCGCTGGGGCGCACCCTTTACGATCGCGGCTGGTGGACCACCGGCGTGCTGGGCGCAATCGGCGCCTGCGCGGCGACGGCCAAACTGCTGGCGCTGGATGTCGATGCCACCGTCCATGCGCTGGGGCTGGCCATAAGCGGCACCGGCGGCATGAAATGCGCCTTTGGCAGCGACGCCAAACCCCTGCTGGCGGGCCGCGCCGCTGAAAGCGGCGTCATGGCGGCGCTGCTGGCGGAACAGGGCGCGCGCGGCCCCGCCAATGCGCTGGAGCATGATTACGGATTGGCGGCGCTGACCAACGACGGCGTGCTCGACGCCGGTTGGCTGACGCCCGCGCAGGGGAACTGGTGCCTGTTGGCGCCGGGCGTGGATGTTAAACGCATCCCTGTCTGCCTCTCTTCCCATGCGGCGGTGGACGGCGTGTTGGATCTTATGGCGCGCCACGGCCTGCCTGCGGATCAGATAGCCGGCATCGCCTGCGATGTGCCGCCGGTGGTGGTGGCGAACCTGATTTATCCACATCCGCGCACCGCCCAGGAGGGGCAGTTCAGCCTGCCGTTCGCCATCGCGGCGTCGCTGATGTTCGGCGAACTGGCCCTGGATCACCTGGACGACCGGTTAATGACGGATAAAACCCTGGTTGCCCTGATGGCTAAGGTCACCATGGACAGCGGTCCGCGCTGGGCCGACCCCGGCCTCGCGACGGTCGCGCCGGAGGGGGCCGGCGTGACCATCATCCTGCGCGACGGCACGCGGTTCACCACCTTTGTGGCCAAGGCGGCGGGCAGCGCCGCCCGTCCGCTGGATGACCGGGCCTTGGGCGATAAATTCATGCGCTGCGCCGTTCGCGTCCTGGCGCCTGAACAGGCCGGGCAACTACTGGCGACCCTGTGGCGGCTGTGGACGCTGCCCGACGTGGCTTTCCTCACCCTGTCCGACCCGACACCGAAGGAGTATGGGTAATGGTTTTTGATTTTTCCTCGGTACTGGAACAATGGCCGCTATTGCTTCGCGGCGCGCTGGTCACGCTTGCCATGACGCTGGTCTCCACGCTGTTGGGACTGCTGCTGGGTATCGCCTGCGGCTGGGCGCGGGCCAATGGCGCCGCCTGGCTGCGTTTTACGGTCGGCGGGTATATTGAGCTGGTACGCAATACCCCTTATATCGTGCAGCTGTTTTTTATATTTTTCGGCCTGCCCTCCCTGGGATTGCATATGACGGCCATCTCCGCCAGCGTAGTGTCGCTGGTGCTGAACCTCGGCGCCTATGCGGCCGAGATCACCCGCGCCGGCATCGCGACTACCGCGCGCAGCCAGATCGAGGCGGCGCAAAGCCTGGCGCTGGACCGCTGGCAGATTTTTTCCCGCGTGGTGCTGCCGCCCGCGCTGTCCCGCGTCTGGCCGTCGCTGATAAGCCAGGTGATAATCATCATGCTGGGCTCGGCGGTATGCAGCCAGATTTCCACCGAGGAGCTGTCGTTCAGCGCCAACCTGATTGCCAGCCGTTCCTTTCGCAATTTTGAATCCTTTATTATCGCCGCGATGATTTACCTGGCGCTGGCGGTAATGGTGCGCCAGTTCCTCGGCTGGTTCGGGCCGCGCTTTATCTTTGGGCCGGCGCTGGGGAAAAATCATGAGTGATTTCTCTTTATGGGATATTTACCGCAACCTGCTGTTGGCGCTGCGCTGGACCGTCGGGCTGTCGGCCATCGCCTTTATCGGCGGCGGCATCGTCGGCGCCATCCTGCTGGTGCTTCGGCTGTCGCACCGGCGCTGGCTGCGGCTGCTGGTGATCCTCTACGTGAATGTGTTCCAGGGCACGCCGCTGCTGATGCAGCTTTTCCTGACCTACTTCGGCCTGGCGCTGTTCGGCGTCGACACGACGCCGCTGTTTGCCGCCAGCCTGTGCCTGACCCTTTACGCCAGCGCCTACCTGACCGAAATCTGGCGCGGCAGCGTGGAGAGTATTCCGCGCCAGCAATGGGAGGCGTCCGCCAGCCTGGCGCTGTCGTTCGGCGAGCAGCTGCGCTACGTTATCCTGCCGCAGTCGCTGCGGGTGGCGTTGGCGCCGACGGTGGGGTTCCTGGTGCAGGCGGTCAAGGCTACCGCCCTGGCGTCGGTGATTGGTTTTGTCGAGCTGACCCGGTCGGGGCAAATCATTTCCAACGCCACCTTTGCGCCTTTCCTGGTCTACGGCAGCGTCGCGGCGCTGTACTTCATCCTGTGCTTTCCGCTGTCATGGTGGAGCCGGCATTTAGAAAAGCAACTCACCCAGGGAGCCGACAGGCATGACTGATATTACTGCTGATAAAAACGCCTTCGCGGTGGTCGATATTCAAGGCCTGCATAAGCGCTTTGGCGATAACGAGGTGCTCAAGGGCATTAATTTGCAGATTAAACGCCAGGAAGTGGTATGTATCCTCGGCAAGAGCGGCTCGGGTAAAAGCACGCTGCTGCGCTGCATCAATGGCCTGGAAAGTTTTGAGGAAGGCACCCTGACGGTGGACGGACAGGCTATCCGGCAGCATGACCCGGCCGCCATGCGCGAGCTGCGCCAGAACGTCGGCATGATTTTCCAGAGCTTTAACCTGTTCCCGCATCTGACGGTGGGCAAAAACGTGATGCTGGCGCCGACCCTGGTGAAAAAAATGCCGCGCGAACAGGCGGAACGCACGGCGCGCGCTTTGCTACAGCGCGTCGGCCTGGAGGAGAAATTCGCCACCTGGCCCGGCAATCTTTCCGGCGGCCAGCAGCAGCGGGTGGCGATTGCCCGCTCGCTGGCGATGAACCCGGAGGTGCTGCTGTGCGACGAAATCACCTCCGCCCTCGACCCCGAACTGGTGGGTGAGGTATTGCAGGTGATCGAGGGCCTCGCCACCGAGGGCATGACCATTATCATGGTCACCCATGAAATGGGCTTCGCGCGCAAGGTCGCCGACCGCATCGTGTTTATGCATCAGGGCCGGGTCCATGAAATGGGTACGCCCGTGGACATTTTCGATCATCCGCAAACCGCCGAATTAAAGCAGTTCCTGGCCTGAACCGGCGGCCAAGCCAATGAACACGCCAGGACGCGTCCTGGCGCCTGACACACCGCCGGCCGGAGCGTATCCGGGCGGCAATCCGTACCCGGCCGGGACGATTCCCGGCGGTTAACCCTAAACGTCTTTGGAGAGCAGCGTCATGAGCCATACCCGTATTCGTCCGTTTAATACCAAGGAAACCTACCCCGAACAGAATCTGGATAACGATTTGTGCCAGGCGGTGGTGGCCGGCAACATGGTGTTCCTGCGCGGCCAGATAGGCCAGGATCTGGACACCCGCGAGTCGGTTGGCAAGGGCGACGTGGCCGCGCAGACCGAGCAGGCCATGCACAATATCGCCATGCTGCTGGAAGAGGCGGGCAGTAAGCTGGAGGATATCTGTAAAATCACCGTCTACCTGACCGATGTGCGTTACCGCGAAACGGTTTACACGATCATGGGCCGCTGGCTGAAAGGCGTATTCCCGGTATCCACCGGCCTGATGATTACCTCGCTGGCGCGTCCGGAGTGGTGGGTGGAAATCGACGTTATCGCGGTCAAATCTTAAGGAGACGCCATTGAGCGACGCCATAGAACTGCTGTCGGCCCTGGTGGCGTTTCCGACGCTGAGCCGCCAGTCCAATCTGGCTCTGATCGATTTTGCCGAATCCTATCTGGCCGGCTACGGTATTACGTCCCGCCGTGTCTACAGCGCCGACGGCGAACGCGCCAATCTGTACGCCACCATCGGCCCCGGCGACCGGGGCGGCATTTGCCTGTCCGGTCATTCCGATGTGGTGCCGGCGCAGGGGCAGCCCTGGCACAGCGATCCTTTTGTCCTCACCCGGCGCGACGAGCGTTTGTATGGCCGCGGCAGCGCCGATATGAAGGGCTACCTGGCCTGCGTGCTGGCGATGGTGCCGCGGTTTATCCAGGCGACCCGCGCCGCCGATGCCCGTCCGGTGCATATCGCCATCAGCTATGACGAGGAGATTGGCTGCGTCGGCGTGCGGGGTTTGCTTGCGCAGCTCGCGCGCGACCAGGCGCGGCCAACCGGATGCATCATCGGAGAGCCGACCCTGATGCGCCTCGCCACCGCCCATAAGGGCAAAAGCGCCTGGCGCTGCAAGGTACAGGGCCAAGCGGCGCATTCATCGCAAAATCATTTGGGCGTCAACGCCATCGACTATGCCGCCGAGCTGGTGCTGTTTTTACGCAACCAGGGACGCCTGTGGCGCCATGACGATAACGACGCCCGTTACGATCCGCCCTGGTCGACGGTGCAGGTGGGCACCATCCACGGCGGCAGCGCGGTCAATGTGGTGCCCGACAGCTGTGAGTTCGATTTTGAAATTCGCCCGCTGCCGCATACCCATCATCATCTGCTGGCAAGCCGGCTGGATGATTTCGCCCGCGGGCTACTGCCCGAAATGCGCCAGGTGGCGGGCGGGGCGGATATCCGGCTGGAACAACAGTCGGAATATCCCGGCCTGCGCGACGACGGGTCGCTTGATGACCTGAAGCGCCACTGCGCCGGCGCGCTGGGGCAGGCATCGTTTGACTCGCTCGCGTTCGGCACCGAGGCGGGGTTGTTCCAGCTGGCGGGTATTCCAACCGTAGTCTGCGGCCCGGGTTCCATTACCCAGGCCCACCAGGCCGACGAGTACGTGACGGTCGAACAGCTGGAACTTTGCCAGGCATTCCTGGGTAAGGTGGTGGGCTGCTGAACCGGCTGGGGAGACGAGATCTCCCGGCGGCCAGGGAAGGTCTCACACCAGGGCAACGGCCCGGATGGGCGAGGCCGAACCACCTTTGATGCGCAATGGCAGGGCAAGAAAAATAAAGCTGTCCGGCAGGTTCCCCAGGTTGGCGAGATTTTCAATAATCAACGCGCCCGCGCCCAGTACGATTTGGTGGGACGGATAGCTGGAATTGGCATAGGCATCCAATGACATGGCATCCGTGCCAATGGCGTTGACGCCCTTGTCGATTAAATAGCGCGCGCCTTCCCCGGACAGTCCGGGCCAGTCGGCGATAAACGCCTGATGGTGCGGACGGTTGCGCCATTTTTGGTCATAGCCGGTGCGGAATATCACGATATCGCCGGCCCGGATCTCCCCGTGCCGCGCCTCCCAGTCCCGGATCGTGGCCAACGTAATCTCCTGATTAAGCTCAAGAAAGGAAACGTCAATCCGGATCCCCCGGCCCAACAGGCGTTTAGGGGAAATCGCCTCTATGGTCTTGCCGTCGGCGATAAAATGGGCGGGCGCGTCCACATGGGTGCCGCAGTGATCGCCCATATGCAGCAGGGTATTGTAGCTGCCGTCGCCGCCGGCGATGGTTTCCTCGATGCTTATATGGAACTTGGGATGGGTCGGCCAGACCGGCATCAGTTCCTCATAGAGATGGCTCAGTTCGATTATATCTTTATCTAGCAACATGTCCGTCAGGTCAGTATTCATGTTAAGCCTTCCTTACGTTTACCGTTTCTTTGATCATGAACAGCGGAATGCAGGAGAGCAGCAGCACGCCGACTATCACCATATAGTGCACGTCAAAGCCAAACCGGTGGATAATCCATCCGGCGGTGGGCGCCACCAGGATGCCGGCGATGCCGACGGCCAGGCCGATCATCAATCCCATGCTGGAGGCCGCCGCCTTGGGCGCGGAATCAATCAGCAGCGCGTAGGCCACCGGATAAGGCGAATTGCGGAACAGTCCCCAGAAAATAAGGATCGCCCAGCCGACGGTGGAAGAGGTGATAAACATGCACAGCGCCGCCGCCAGGATCCAGCCCAGGATAATGACGCACAGCGAGATTTTCCTGCCCTTGATATC
>NZ_DASWOM010000141.1:0-19189 GCF_036398755.1 Acerihabitans sp.
ATTTGCTTTATCATACCTGTCATTTATCGCTGTGCCTAACGGTGCGCGGATAAACGGCGGGATTTAACACTGGCGCAACTCCGGTGAGTGAGATAGTCTCTGACCGTTTGACGGCATGAAGCCCAAGATGACGGAACACCCGAAAAGCATATGAAGAAACGTTTCCCTACATTGCTGGCCAGCCTGATCTGGTCGGCGCTTTATAGCCAACACGCCTTGGCGGATTTTGCCGATCAATGCATGCTGGGCGTGCCTGCCTATACCAAGCCGCTGGTCACGGGCGACCCGAATCAACTGCCGGTGCATATCCAGGCGGACCACCAGACGGCCAACTATCCGGATAACGCGCTGTTTACCGGCAACGTGGACGTCGAACAGGGCAACGGCACGCTTAACGCCAAACAGGTGGAGCTCACGCAGACGCAGACCGGCCAGCAAGACCCGGTGCGCATCGCCACGGCCACCGGCGACGTCCATTACAACGATAATCAGATCAAACTCAATGGACCGAAAGCCTGGTCGAACCTGAACACCAAGGACACCGACGTTTACCAGGGCGACTACCAGATGGTGGGACGCCAGGGTCGCGGCGACGCCGATACCATGAAAATGCGCGGCAACAACCGCTACACGGTATTGGAAAACGGCACCTTTACGTCATGCCTGCCGGGGGACGACAGCTGGAGCGTCCAAGGCTCGGAGGTCATCCACGACCGTGAGGAGCAGGTGGCGGAAATCTATAACGCCCGGTTCAGGATCGGCAAGGTGCCGGTGTTCTACAGCCCCTATCTGCAACTGCCGGTAGGCGATAAACGCCGTTCCGGCTTTTTGATCCCCAATGCGAAATACGGCACCAAGAGCGGTTTTGAATTTTCCGCCCCCTATTACCTGAACCTGGCGCCCAATTACGACGCCACCATCACGCCGCATTATATGAGCAAGCGCGGCACCCAGCTGCAAAACGAATTCCGCTACCTGACCACGCCGGGCCTGGGCCTGGTACAGTTCGACTGGTTGCCAAGCGATTCGGAATACGCAACAGACCATCCCTCGGACAAGAATACCGACCGCTGGATGTTGTACTGGCGGCATAACGGCGTGATGGACGACGTCTGGCGTTTCAACGTCGATTATACCCGGGTCAGCGATCCGTATTATTTTACCGACCTGGATTCACAGTACGGCACCACGACCGACGGCTACGCCACGCAGAAATTCAGCGTCGGTTATGCCGACGAAAACTGGGACGTCACCCTTGCCAGCAAGCAGTTCCAGATATTCTCGGATTACGGCAACAGCAGCGCCTACCGCGCGGCGCCCCAGCTTGACGTCACCTATTATAAGAACGACGTCGGGCCGTTCGATACCCGTATCGTCAGCCAGGCCGCCAAGTTCACCAGCGTCAGCAGCAATAATCCCGAGGCCACCCGGCTGCATATCGAACCGACCATCAGCCTGCCGCTGGCCAACAGCTGGGGCAGCCTGAATACCGAAACCAAGCTGATGGCCACCCACTATCAGCAGGACAATCTTGAAAATTACAATTCCTTTCCCTCCAATGACCGGCTGGATGGCACGGTCAACCGGGTTATGCCGCAGTTCAAGACCGACGGTAAACTGATTTTTGAACGGGATATGGACTGGGCGAAAAATTATACCCAGACCCTGGAACCGCGGGTGCAATACCTGTATGTGCCCTACCGCGACCAGAGCAATATCAACGTTTACGACTCCACGCTGCTGCAAACCGACTATACCGGCCTGTTCCGCGACCGCAGCTACAGCGGCCTGGATCGCATCGCCTCCGCCAACCAGGTCTCGGGCGGCGTAACCACCCGGCTTTATGATGACGCCCTGGTTGAACGTTTTAACGCTTCGCTGGGTCAAATCTATTACTTTACCCGTCCGCGCACCGGTTCGACCAACAGCAGCCTGGATCAGGATGCCGAAACCGGCAGCGTGGTCTGGGCGGGCGACACCTTCTGGAAGATCGATGACCAGTGGGGCGTGCGCGGCGGCGTACAGTATGACACCCGGCTGAACAGCGTGGCGTTGGGCGACGCGGTGCTGGAATACCGTCGCGACGATAACCGCATGATTCAGTTGAACTACCGTTATGCCAGCCCCGAATATATTCAGGCCATGTTACCCACGATTTCAAATCCGGGCTATCAACAGGGTATCTCGCAGATCGGCACGATCGCCAGCTGGCCGATTCGCGATCGGTGGTCGATTGTCGGCGCGTATTATTATGATACCAAGGCGAGCCAGCCCGCCGAGCAGCTGATTGGCGTGCAGTACAATACCTGTTGCTGGGCGGCGACGGTGGGCTACGATCGTAAAATCACCAGTTGGGGCAACATAAATAACACCAGTAACAGCAGTAATTACGACAATGCCGTGACGTTTAATATACAACTGCGCGGTCTGAGCAGCGATTATGGCCTCGGTACCGACAAGATGCTGGCTTCCGGCATCCTGCCGTACCAACGGGCGTTTTAACGCCGTTTCAGACCAGCGAATGTTAATCTAGAATCCGCGAATGCGGCTGATATATATGGAAAAGTTATGAAAAACTGGAGAACGCTTATTCTCTGCATGGCGATGTGCGCCCAAACCGCGTTCGCAGCGCCCCAGGTCGTGGATAAAGTGGCTGCCGTGGTTGACAACAGTGTTGTCCTCGAAAGTGACGTGGACGGACTGTTGCAATCGGTTAAACGCAATGCGCAGGATGCAAAACAGCAGGTGCCCGATGACGCAACGCTGCGGCGTCAGATTATAGAGCGTTTGATCATGGACAATATCATTCTGGCCATTGCCCAGCGCAACAACGTTACCGTCACCGACGATCAGTTGACCCAATCCATTACCAACATCGCCGCGCAGAATAAAATGACGCTGGACCAGTTGCGCAGCCGCCTGGCCTACGACGGCATCGGATACGACACCTATCGCAAGCAGATCCGCAAGGAAATGCTGATTGCCGAGGTGCGCAACGGCGAAGTACGCCGTCGCGTGACCATCCTGCCGCAGGAAGTGGATTCCCTGGCCCAGCAGATTGCCGCGCAAACCGGCAACGGCGCGCAATACAACCTAAGCCACATCCTGATCCCGCTGCCGGAAAACCCGACGCAGGACCAGGTGGATAAAGCGGAAGCCATGGCCGCCTCGCTGGTGAAGCAGATCAAGGGCGGCGCCGATTTCGGTAAACTGGCCATCAGCTATTCCGCCGATCCGCAGGCCTTGAAAGGCGGGCAAATGGGCTGGGGCAAACTGGAAGAGTTGCCGTCCCTGTTCGCCGAGCGGCTGCAGGGCACGGCCAAAGGCGCCATTATCGGCCCGATTCGCTCCGGCGTCGGCTTCCATATCCTTAAGGTCAACGATATCCGCGGCGGCGATGAAAAAGTCTCGGTAACCGAAGTCCATGCCCGGCATATCCTGCTGCGCACCTCGGTGGTGATGACCGACCAGCAGGCCGAAGCCAAACTTAACGACGTGCTGGCGCAGATTAAAAGCGGCAAGACCGATTTTGCCGCCCAGGCCAAACTGCTGTCGCAGGATCCGGGCTCCGCCAACCAGGGCGGCGATCTCGGCTGGTCCGCGCCGCAGGCTTACGATCCCGTGTTCCAGGATGCGCTTATGCGCCTGAAAAAAGGCGAAATCAGCCAGCCGGTGCATTCCTCCTTCGGCTGGCATCTGATCCAGTTGCTTGATTCGCGTCAGGTTGACCGTACCGACGCCACCAAAAAAGATCAGGCTTATCGTCTGCTGTTCAACCGTAAATTCGCCGAAGAATCGCAGACCTGGATGCAGGAACAGCGTGCCAGCGCCTACGTCAAAATCATGGATGACAATGCTCAATAAGGCGCGACTGGCGGTAACGCCGGGCGAACCCGCCGGGATTGGTCCCGATTTGATAGCCATGCTGGCTCAGCAGGCCTGGCCGCTGGAGCTGGTGGTCTGCGCCGACCCGCAGGTGCTGCTCGACCGCGCGCGCCGGCTTGGGCTGCCGCTGCGGCTTCATCCTTACCGGCCGCGTGAGCCGGCGGCGCCGAGGCCGGCGGGCAGCGTCAGCGTGCTGGCTATTAGCGCCCCCGCGCCGGTCACCGCCGGCGAGCTGGATGTGGCCAACAGCGGCTATGTGGTGGAAACGCTGGCGCGCGCCTGCGACGGATGCCTGGACGGCGAGTTCGGCGCCCTGCTTACCGGCCCGGTGCACAAGGGCGTCATCAACGACGGCGGATTGGCCTTTACCGGCCATACCGAGTTTTTCGCCGGGCGCAGCCGCCGTGAACGCGTCGTCATGATGCTGGCCACCGAATCGCTGCGCGTGGCGCTGGCGACCACCCACCTGCCGTTATCGGCGGTGCCGGCGGCCATCACGCCTCAGGCCCTGCGGGATACGATCGCCATTCTCGATCATGATTTACGCGCGCAGTTCGGCATTCCCCACCCCCGTATCTATGTCTGCGGCCTGAATCCCCACGCGGGCGAAGGCGGGCATATGGGCCGGGAAGAGATCGACGTCATCATCCCCACGCTGCAAAGCCTGCGCGCGGAAGGCTATGACCTGGTCGGGCCGCTGCCGGCCGATACGCTGTTTCAGCCCAAATATCTGCAACATGCCGACGCGGTGCTGGCGATGTACCATGACCAGGGCCTGCCGGTATTGAAATACCAGGGTTTTGGCCGTGCGGTCAATATTACCCTCGGTTTGCCTTTTATACGTACCTCCGTCGATCACGGCACCGCGCTGGAACTGGCCGGTAGTGGCCTGGCGGAGGCCGGAAGCATCAAAACGGCGTTAAATCTCGCCATAAAAATGATAAATAACCGTAATGAGTAAACTTGTTCACCAGGGCCATCTGGCCCGTAAACGATTTGGTCAGAATTTCCTGCATGACGGCAATATTATCGACTCCATCGTCTCAGCCATCCATCCCCTGCCCGATCAGGCCATGGTGGAAATCGGCCCCGGCCTGGGCGCGCTGACCGAACCGGTTGCCGAGCGCATCGATCATATGACGGTCATCGAGCTGGATCGCGATCTGGCGGCCCGGCTGGCCACCCATCCGTTCCTCAACAGCAAGCTGACCATTATCCAGCAGGATGCCATGACGGTGGATTTCGCCGAGCTGTCGCGTCAGCTCGGGCAGCCATTGCGGGTATTCGGCAATCTTCCGTACAATATTTCCACGCCGTTGATGTTTCACCTTTTCGGCTATACTCAGGCAATCCGCGACATGCATTTTATGTTGCAAAAAGAAGTGGTCAACCGGCTGGTCGCCGGACCTGACAGTAAGGCCTATGGCCGGCTCAGCGTGATGGCGCAGTATTATTGCCAGATAATCCCGGTACTGGAAGTACCGCCGGCCTCGTTCCGGCCGGCGCCGAAAGTCGATTCCGCGGTGGTCAGGCTGGTACCCTACGCCGAGTTGCCCCATCCGGTCAGCGACCTGCAGGTACTGGCGCGCATTACCAGCCAGGCGTTTAACCAGCGCCGCAAAACCGTGCGCAACAGTTTGGGTAACCTTTTCACCGCGGAGCAGTTGAAAGCGTTGGGCATCGACCCGATTCTACGCGCGGAAAATATTACCGTGGCGCAGTACTGCCATCTGGCAAACTGGCTGGCGGAGCATCCTTCGCAACAGGACTAACAGGAGCAGCTGTGATGATTAATTCGCCACGCGTTTGTGTGCAGGTTCAAAGTATGTATGTCGAGACGCAGTCCATGCCCGAACAGGAGCGCTATGTCTTTGCTTATACTATTACCGTACGTAATCTCGGGCGGCATAACGTGCAGCTGGTCGGGCGTTATTGGCTGATTACCAACGCCAACGGCAAGGAAACGCAGGTGCAGGGGGAAGGCGTGGTCGGCGAACAGCCGCTCATCCTGCCCGGCAGCGAGTTTCAATATACCAGCGGAGCCATTCTTGAGACGCCTCTCGGCACGATGGAAGGCCACTATGAAATGCTGGATCACCAAGGGCAGTCATTTCGTATTGCCATTCCCGTCTTTCGCCTAGCGATCCCAACACTTATACACTAATTATGTCGACATACTTAATCGGGGATATTCATGGCTGCTACGATGAGCTGACGTCACTGTTGTCCCAAGTGGCATTCAATCCCGCGGCGGATACGCTGTGGCTCACCGGCGATTTGGTGGCGCGCGGCCCCGCGTCGCTCCAGGTGTTGCGCTTTGTGCGCGAACTCGGCGACTGCGTGCGCCTGGTGCTGGGCAATCATGATCTGCATCTGCTGGCGGTCTATGCCGGCATCAGCCGTAATAAACCTAAGGATCGCATTACCCCGTTGCTGGAAGCACCCGATGCCGATACGCTGATCAACTGGCTGCGCCGTCAACCGGTTTTGCAGGTGGACGAAGAAAAAAAACTGGTGATGGCCCATGCGGGCATCACGCCGCAGTGGGATCTTGACACCGCCATGACCTGCGCCCGTGAGGTGGAAGCCATACTCAGCAGCGACAGCTATCCCCTGTTCCTGGACGCCATGTACGGCGACATGCCCAATAACTGGTCCCCCGAGCTGAGCGGTCTGGCGCGGCTGCGCTTTAGCAGCAATGCCCTGACCCGGATGCGCTATTGTTTCCCCAACGGCCAGCTGGATATGATAGCCAAGGATGCGCCGGACAGCGCCCCCGCCCCGCTGCGTCCGTGGTTTATGATCCCCGGACCGGTTTCGGAAAACTACAGTATTGTTTTCGGCCACTGGGCGTCCCTTGAAGGTAAAGGCACCCCGGAGAATATCTATGGGCTGGACACCGGCTGCTGCTGGGGCGGCAACCTGACCATGCTGCGCTGGGAAGATAAACGCTATTTTATCCAGCCGTCCAATCGCCAGGATGAGAGCGGCATCGAAGCCAGCGCGTTAATGTAAGCGGGAAGAGCCAACCTTGCGCCTGCCCGCCGTCGCCTGGCCTTTTTTGGCCTGGCGCCTTAGCGGCGATCGAGTATTTCCCAGCAAAAACTGTGGCTGTTTTTCTCATCGGCATCGTGGAATTCACTGAAGGATGACTGCCACTGATCCGGTTCGTACTCGGGAAAAAAAGTATCGCCTTCAATCTCCGCGTCAATATGCGTCAGGTAAAGGCGCCCGGCCTGCGGCAGGAAATGCGCATAGATCTTGCCGCCGCCAATCACCATCACTTCCTGCGCCTCACCGGCGGCGGCCAGGGCCTGCGCCGGCGTGGCCACCCAGGTAACGCGGTCGTCCGCCGCCGGATGGCGGCTGAGCACGATATTCAACCGCCCCGGCAGGGGCTGTCCAATGGATTCATAGGTACGCCTGCCCATGATGACGGGCTTGTTCAGGGTATTGCGCTTAAACCACGCCATATCGGCAGGCAGATGCCATGGCATGGCGTTCTCGAGGCCAATTACGCGATCTACGGCCAGCGCGGCAATCAGGCTAATTTTCATATAAACTCTTACAGGCTGCAAAATTGCAGCCACTATACGGAAACTGCCGGCGAGCGTCGAGCGCCCCGGCCGACGTCCGTCACAAAATTCAGAAAGCGCTTAACGCGCGCGCCTAGACCCCCGGGCGTTTACGGTACAGCCATAATCCCGGCAGCGATAATCCTATCGACAGGGCGCCGACGATAAAACCCGCCTTCAGAAACTGGGTCACCAGCACCGACATCAACGCATCGCTATAACCCAGATGGGAAATTTCCACCGCCGCCACCATCGCGCTGTAGGCGGAGATGCCCGGAAACATCGGGATCACCGCCGCCACGGTAAACACCTTCGGGTGCGCCAGCAGCCAGCGCGACCAGTGGATGCCGATGATGCCGATCAGGATCGCCGCCAGCAGGGAAGCCCATTCTATATTCAAGCCATAATGGATAAGCAGCATGCGCGTGCCGTGGCCGATGGCGCCCAGCAGCGCGCAGTAACGCAGCGCTTTTACCGGCACGTTGAACACCATGGCGAAGCCCAGGGCCGGCACGGCCGCCAGCAACATATCTTCCAGTAACGCCAGCAACAGGTTCATGACCATCCCCGGAAATCCCACACCGCCATCGCCAGGACAATGCCGATACAAATGGATAACGTCAGCAGGCTGGCCATGGTCCAGCGCGCCAGGCCGGTATTGACATGGCCTTTAAACATATCCGCCACCGCGTTGATAAGCGGAAACCCGGGCACCAGCAGCAGGACGCTCGCCGGCATCGCCACCAGCGAGGTGTCGTGGAACGCCGGCAGCCGCATCAGCAGCCCGGAGGCGGAGGTGGCGACAAAAGCGGTGATGCAAAAATTGATCAGCGGATTCATTTGCCGGGCGGTCAACAGCTGGCGCACATACATGGCCAGCCCGCTGGCAAACAGCGTTACCACAAAAGCGTCCCAGCCGCCGCCGTTCAGCCGGCTGAAACAGCCGCAGGACAGGCCGACGATTATCACCATCAGCCAGCGCGGGTAGCGCATCGGCTTGATATGGGCCAGGCGTTTGGTCACGTCGGCGGCATCCAGTAAACGGTGTTCGGTCATGATGACGATATGCTGGACCTGCGTCACCACATGCATATTAATGCCGCGATCGTTATTTTTCCGCGTCGAGGTCAGGCAAAAATCATTGATAATAGTGGTCAAGACTATGGCATTGGCGGAAATGGAGCTTTCCACCCGCTGCACGCCCAATGACAGCCCCAGGCGTGTCGACAACTGTTCCACGATCATGCTTTCCGCGCCGTGCTGCAACAGCAATAGCGCGCATTCAATACAAAGCCGGGTGATGACCCGTTGCTGGTCCTGCGTTATTTCCCTAGCCATCAACATGCACCATACTCAACCACACTCCGATAACCCTACGCTTCGTGGACGCTCTTTTCTTAACATGTAACAAAAAAGTCGGCAAGCCATAATTATGCCATGAATAAAGCCACAAGGTTCTAATTACCGGCTGATGATATTTGCCGCGTCGCATTTAAAATATAACTTATTATCTACATAAAATTAACGATGCCGGCGCGCAATAATCCAGTCAACCTCCTTGCCAACGCCGAAGCTGTACATGACACCGGGTTATCGGCGCGTTTTAGGGTTTAGCATTTCGTGCTATTGCGCGCACGGCGTATCGGTCCCGGCCGGGGTCAATCCATCGCCGCGCAAAGGCTAAGGCCGGATGCCCCTGTTTGTGCTTCATGCAGTAATTTCGTATTATCATGCAGATTTTCATCTGTAAGCATCCTGGATTAAACAGCATTGGCGACCGTCCCACGGACGATAACCTGGCCGATAAACTATTATTAGCCGCGCTGAGGCGATTTAATCCTGTTTATGCGTCTTACCTGTACATGTCTTTTATCATATTCAACTGCGCTATTTTACGCACTCATTTTTCAGGTATTTTTACCGTTAAAATGAAATGAATTATCATGCGGTTTATTCATTTCGTCTAAAATTAACAATCCTGTCGCCGTTGGTTTTTTTATTATTTCTTAGCTAATAGCAACCTTAAAGAACCGCCATATTCATGAGATTGATCACAGAAAACGGCGCCCTGGCCGATAGTATAGCGCCTGTCAGTTCGTTGCTTACCCACTTACAGGTAACCATAATGGAAAACAATAACCGGAAAATGGCGCATATACGCAGAGTGAGGCATTTAATGATGCCCCGATGCCGTGACTATTTCTCTTTCTCTTTTTTCTCTTTCAGATAAATTTCCCATTGGACATGGCATCCTCTTTTGCGGGACTGTCATTGCCGTCTCTCCATAGATAATACCGCCAGCAAGATGATTTAATACATCTTGACTCGCTGCTATTATCCATGAACCGTACTGAACAGCATCCGCAAGACTTTCAGCCCGCCATGGCTGTTACATGATGGTTCGCCATTGCTATGGCCGCCATTTTATTGATAGTGCAGATATGTACTATTAAGCATTATTACGCTTTGAAAATAACCATGGGACTGTCGATTCCTATTTAACCGAAGGTAATCCTCTGTTCCGGCTTCAGGAGAATATAATAAAATGAAACCCTTGAAAATTGTCGCCAACGCTGATGTAAAGTCCTGCTTTCATAGCGAAAGGGCGATGGTGGATATCATTAATACCGATTTTTCAGATATTGCGGCGGTGGTATTATCCCTACCGGAAACTCATAATGGCGCCATAGACGCCATCAAACTTACCGGTCTCGACATTCCTATTTTTGTCGCCATCGGCAGCCACGAAGAGCTGGCGAACGATGACCTGTCAAGGATTAACGGCGTATTTAAATTGGGTGACGGCAATGCCGATTTTTACGGCAAGCAGGTAGAATCCGCAGCGACGAAATATGAAAATGAATTATTACCGCCTTTTTTCTCGACGTTAAAAAAATATGTGGAAATGGGTAATTCCTCCTTTGCCTGCCCAGGTCATCAGGGCGGCCAGTTTTTTCGTAAGCATCCGGTGGGACGCCAGTTTTTTGATTTTTTCGGCGAAACGCTGTTCCGTGCGGATATGTGTAACGCCGACGTTAAGCTGGGCGATCTGTTAATCCATGAAGGCGCGCCCTGCGCGGCGCAGCAGCATGCGGCCAAAGTCTTTAACGCCGACAAAACGTATTTTGTCCTCAACGGCACCTCCGCGTCCAATAAAGTGGTGACCAACGCCCTGTTGGCACGGGGCGATTTGGTGCTGTTCGATCGCAATAATCATAAATCAGTCCACCACGGCGCCTTAATCCAGGCGGGCGCGACGCCCGTTTACCTGGAGACCGCCCGTAATCCGTTCGGTTTTATCGGCGGCATCGATGCCCACTGTTTCGAGGAAGACTATCTGCGCGCGCAAATCCGCCGCGTGGCCCCCGCCCGCGCCGGCGAGGCACGGCCTTTCCGCCTGGCGGTTATCCAGTTGGGGACCTATGACGGCACGATTTATAACGCGCGACAGGTGGTGGATAAGATAGGCCATCTGTGTGACTACATCCTGTTTGATTCGGCCTGGGTCGGCTATGAGCAGTTTATTCCCATGATGAAGGATTGTTCCCCGCTGCTGCTGGAGCTAAACGAAAACGATCCGGGCATTATCGTCACCCAATCGGTGCATAAGCAACAGGCCGGATTTTCCCAAACCTCGCAAATTCATAAAAAGGACCGGCATATCAAGGGGCAGGCGCGTTATTGCAATCATAAGCGTTTCAACAATGCGTTTATGCTGCATGCGTCCACCAGCCCTTTTTATCCGCTGTTCGCGGCGCTGGACGTCAATGCCAGGATGCATGCCGGCGAAAGCGGCCGGCGATTGTGGGCGGATTGCGTCGCATTGGGAATCGAGACCCGAAAAATGCTGCTCAATACCTGTTCGATGATCAAGCCCTTTGTGCCGGTAAGCGTGGAAGGGCGTCCCTGGCAGGATTTTGCCACCGGCGAGATGGCGCGGGACCTGCGTTTCTTTAATTTCGTGCCGGGTGACAAATGGCATGGGTTCGACGGGTATGCGCCGAATCAGTATTTTGTCGATCCCTGCAAACTGCTGCTGACCACCCCCGGCATTGACACCGCCAGCGGCGAGTATGCCGATTTCGGCATCCCCGCGACCATCCTGGCCAATTTCCTGCGTGAAAACGGCATCGTGCCCGAGAAATGCGACCTGAACTCTATTCTGTTCCTGCTTACGCCGGCGGAAGATATGGCTAAAATGCAGCATCTGGTCGCCCAGATCGCCCGTTTTGAACGTTATATAACGCAAGATGCGCCGTTATCCGACGTCCTGCCCGCCATCGTCGCCAGCCATGGACAACGCTACCAGGGTTATACCCTGCGGCGCCTGTGCCAGGAAATGCATGACTTATATGTCAGTTATGACGTTAAACAACTGCAAAAGGATATGTTCCGCCAGGCTAACTTCCCGCGGGTGGCGATGAATCCGCAGGATGCGAACGGCGAGTTCGTGCGCGGAAATGTAGAACTGGTGCCGCTGAGCAAGGCGGAAGGCCGCATCGCCGCCGAGGGCGCCCTGCCTTATCCGCCGGGAGTGCTTTGCATGGTGCCGGGAGAAGTGTGGGGCGGCGCCGTGCAACGTTATTTCCTGGCGCTGGAGGAGGGCATCAATCTGCTGCCCGGCTTCTCGCCGGAGCTGCAGGGGGTTTATCTTGAGCGCGATCGGGATGGAATTCAGCACGCCTATGGTTATGTCGTTAAACAATAAGCAAAAAGGACCATGATCATGAACAAAACGAAAAATAAAATGGGTGTGGTGCAGCTCACCGTCCTGACCGCCGTTAACATGATGGGTTCCGGCATCATCATGCTGCCCACCAAACTGGCGGAGGTGGGAACCCTGTCCATTGTTTCCTGGCTGGTCACCGCCCTGGGGTCGATGGCGTTGGCCTACGCGTTTGCCAAATGCGGCATGTTCAGTCGTAAGCCCGGCGGGATGGGCGGCTATGCGGAATATGCCTTCGGCAAATCCGGTAACTTTATGGCCAATTACACCTATGGCGTTTCCCTGCTGATCGCCAATGTCGCCATTGCCATCTCCGCCGTCGGCTACGGTACCGAGCTGATGGGTCAAACCCTCACGCCGCTTGGGATCTGCCTGGCCACCATCGCGGTGCTGTGGCTGGCCACCATGGCCAACTTCGGCGGCGCGCGCATCACCGGGAACATCAGCAGTATCACTATCTGGGGCGTCATTATCCCCGTTGTGGGCATTTCGCTGATCGGGTGGTTCTGGTTTAGCGGCACCGCCTATATTGCCGCCTGGAATCCCCATGCCCTGCCCACTTTCGAGGCCATCGGCTCCTCCATCGCCATGACGCTGTGGGCGTTCCTGGGGCTGGAATCCGCCTGCGCCAATATGGACGTGGTGGAAAACCCGGAACGCAACGTGCCGATCGCCGTATTGGGCGGCACGCTCGGGGCAGCGGTTATCTATGTGGTCTCCACCAACGTTATCGCCGGCATCGTCCCCAACCTGGCGCTGGCGAATTCCACCGCGCCGTTCGGGTTGGCGTTTTCCTATATGTTTACGCCTTTTGTCGGCAAAATCATCATGGCGCTGATGATCATGTCATGCGTCGGCTCCCTGCTGGGCTGGCAGTTTACCATCGCCCAGGTCTTCAAATCCTCCGCCGACGCCGGCTATTTTCCCCAGGTCTTTTCCCACACCAACAAGGCGGAGGCGCCGGTGAAGGGGATGCTTATCATCGTCGCCATCCAGACCGGCCTGTCGTTGATGACCATCAGCCCCTCGCTGAACAAACAGTTTAACGTGCTGGTGAACCTGGCGGTGGTAACCAATATCATTCCTTATATCCTGTCGATGGCGGCCACCGTCGTAATCCAGAAATCCGCGGGCCTGCCGCCGGCCAAGGCGCGAGTCACCAACAGCATTGCGTTTCTCGGCGCGCTCTACAGCTTTTATGCGCTCTACAGCTCAGGGCAAGAGGCGATGATGTGGGGCGCTATCGTCACCTTCCTCGGCTGGACTTTATACGGCATCATTTCGCCGCGCTTTGAAATGCCCGACGTTAAGCTCAACTGAACAAGGCAAGGCCAACCAATGGGGAAAGTTCATTATTTTATTGGATACTGATATGCAAACCATCAGTTACACCGCGCTGCGCAACAACCTGGCGCACGCGCTTGAGTCACTGGAACAAGGAGAAGTCCTGTGCGTTACCCGGCGCGGCCGCGCGGATTTGATCCTCAAAGGCGAAAACATGGCTACACGCGGGCAAACGACGGAGCCGTCGTCGCGGGCGGGAGGATATAGTTTCAGAATGGAGGATTTACTGTAAACACCGGCGGCGCGGCGGTGTCTCCCGGCAACGGGAGCCCGTCTGTCCCGCCGCGTTCCCGCGATGCGGAGATCCGGCACATAAGTGCTGAACCAGAACGAGGGTGCGCTTCTTCCGCGCCGGCGCTATCCTAAGGCGCTTACTGGTTGATTGCCGAGACGGTCATGTTAGAAACCTCATTGTTTGTTGCCTCCATCGCCACGCTTGGAATGCTCTCTCCCGGCCCCGACTTTTTTTTGGTGATCAGAAACGCCGCCCGCTACCGCAGGCGCGCCGCCATGATGACCTCCCTTGGCGTTATCTGCGGCGTCGCCACCCATATGTCTTACTGCGTGGCGGGCCTGGCGGTGGTGATTACCACCACGCCCTGGCTGTTTAACCTGCTGAAATATGCCGGCGCGGCGTATCTCATCTGGATAGGCATTCAGGCGCTGGTTGCGCGCGGCGCCGGCGCAATCAGCCTCAATGAGGCGCCGCCGCAGCCGGTAAGGCTGAAAAGCGTCTTTATCCAGGGATACCTGAACAACTTGCTCAATCCCAAGGCAACGCTGTTTTTCCTGGCGATATTTACCCAGGTGCTGCGGGTGGAATCAGGCGTGGCGGAAAAATTGTGGTATGCGGGCATTATCCTGCTGCTGGCGCTGGTCTGGTGGCCGCTGCTGGTGGTGCTGATCCAAAGCAGGCCGGTACGCCGTACGCTAACCAGAGCGCAAAAAATGGTGGACAAACTGTTGGGCGGAGTGCTGATAGCCTTGGGAATCAAGGTTGCGTTAGGCTGATGCCGGTTTCGTCCGCAGGGTGGCGCCGGCCGGCGCGCAAGGTCAAAAAAACCGGGACGCTGAACAGCCGTCCCGGCAATGCGACCGGTTATGGGAATCGCGGCCACTCCCCCGAGGGGCAAGGGGCCATTGCGCGTTAACCCTTCAGCATCGCATGCATTTCCTGCACTGAAATCACCCGCTCGGTGGGATCCGAGTTTAACGCCATGGCGGTGGCGAAGCCGCCGTTCATGGTGGTGTCGTAATGCACTTTATACTGCAGCGCGCTGCGGCGGATAAGCTTCGAGTCCGCGATGGCCTGGCGACCGGCGGTGGTATTGACGATATAGGTATATTCGCCGTTTTTAATGCGATCCTGGATATGCGGCCGCCCTTCATGGACTTTATTGACCAGCCGGGGATTGATTCCCGCTTCGCCCAAAATCACCGCGGTGCCGTGCGTGGCATCCAGTTCAAAGCCGTGCTTGAGCAGTTTGGCCGCCAAATCCACCACCCGGCCCTTATCGCCGGCACGTACCGACAACAGCGCCCGGCCGGATTTTTTCATCGTGGACTGGCTGCCGAGCATGGCTTTGGCGAACGCTTCGGCAAAGGTGCGGCCCACGCCCATCACCTCGCCGGTGGAGCGCATTTCCGGGCCCAGGATGGGGTCGACGCCGGGGAATTTATTAAACGGCAGCACCACTTCCTTGACCGAGTAGTACGGCGGGATCACTTCTTTGGTGATGCCCTGATCGGCCAGCGATTGCCCCACCATCACCCGGGCGGCAATCTTCGCCAGCGGCATGCCGGTGGCTTTGGAGACAAAGGGCACCGTGCGCGCGGCGCGCGGGTTGACTTCTATCAGGTAGACCTCATTGTCCTTGACCGCGAACTGCACGTTCATCAAACCGCGCACCCGCAGCTCGAACGCCAGTTTCTCGACCTGGCGGCGCATCACGTCCTGTATTTCCTGGCTCAGGGTGTAGGCCGGCAGCGAACAGGCGGAATCGCCGGAGTGTACGCCCGCCTGCTCGATATGCTCCATGATGCCGCCAATCAGCACCTGCTGCCCGTCGCAGATGGCGTCCACATCCACCTCCACCGCGTCGTCGAGAAAACGGTCCAGCAGCACCGGCGCATCGTTGGATACGCTGACCGCGGTCTGGAAGTAGCGCAGCAAATCGACGTCGTCGTTGACGATTTCCATCCCCCGGCCGCCCAGCACGTAGGAAGGGCGCACCACCAGCGGATAGCCGATGGTCGCCGCCTTCTCCACCGCCTGTTCGATGGTGGTCACCGTGGCGTTGGCCGGTTGCTTCAGCCCCAGGCGTTCCACCGCCTGTTGGAAGCGCTCGCGGTCTTCGGCGCGGTCAATGGAATCGGGACTGGTGCCGATAATCGGCACGCCCGCCGCCTCAAGCGCGCGCGCCAGTTTCAGCGGCGTCTGGCCGCCGTATTGCACAATCACCCCTTTCGGCTGCTCGATGCGCACGATTTCCAGCACGTCCTCAAGCGTTACCGGTTCGAAATAAAGACGGTCGGAGGTGTCGTAATCGGTGGACACCGTCTCCGGGTTACAGTTGACCATAATGGTTTCGTAGCCGTCTTCGCGCAGCGCGAGCGACGCGTGGACGCAGCAATAGTCGAACTCGATGCCCTGGCCGATACGGTTAGGCCCGCCGCCCAGCACCATGATTTTTTCGCGATCGCGGGTGGGGTTGGATTCGCACTCTTCTTCATACGTAGAGTACATATAGGCGGTATCGGTGGCGAATTCGGCGGCGCAGGTATCGACCCGCTTATAGACCGGGTGCAGGTTATACTCTTCGCGCAGCTTGCGGATTTCCCCTTCCGAGACGCCGGCAAGCGTCGCCAGGCGGGCATCGGCAAACCCCTTGCGTTTCAGCCGGCGCAGGAAGTCCCGATCCAGGCAGCCGACGCCCTGCTCCGCCACCACGTTTTCCAACTGCACCAGCTCTTCAATCTGCACCAGGAACCAACGGTCGATATTGGTCAGGTTAAATACGCCGTCCACCGACAGCCCGGCGCGGAAGGCGTCGGCGACATACCAGATGCGATCGCCGCCGGCGTCTTTAAGTTCGCGGCGGATCTTGGTCAGCGCCTCCGGATCGTCCAGGCTGACCTTGGGGTCAAAGCCGGTGGCGCCCACTTCCAACCCGCGCAGGGCCTTTTGCAGCGACTCCTGCTGCGTGCGTCCGATGGCCATGACCTCGCCCACCGACTTCATCTGGGTGGTCAGGCGGTCATTGGCGCCGGCAAATTTCTCGAAGTTAAAGCGCGGGATCTTGGTGACGACATAGTCGATGGAGGGTTCGAACGAGGCGGGCGTGCGTCCGCCGGTGATATCGTTCATCAGTTCGTCAAGCGTATAGCCCACCGCCAGCTTGGCGGCCACCTTGGCGATCGGAAAACCGGTGGCCTTGGAGGCCAGCGCCGAGGAGCGGGAAACCCGCGGGTTCATTTCAATGATAATCAGCCGGCCGTTTTTGGGATTGACCGAGAACTGCACGTTCGAGCCGCCGGTTTCCACGCCGATTTCACGCAATACCGCCATCGAGGCGTTACGCATGATTTGGTATTCTTTATCGGTAAGGGTTTGCGCCGGCGCAACGGTAATGGAGTCGCCGGTATGGATGCCCATGGCATCGATATTTTCAATCGAGCAGACGATGATGCAGTTATCGTTCTTATCGCGCACCACCTCCATCTCGTACTCTTTCCAGCCGATCAGCGATTCATCGATCAGCAGTTCGGTGGTGGGGGAAAGATCGAGGCCGCGCTCGCAGATTTCCTCGAACTCCTCGCGATTGTAGGCAATGCCGCCGCCCGACCCGCCCATGGTAAACGAGGGTCGGATAATGCAGGGGAACCCGACGTCCGCCGCCACCGCCAGCGCTTCTTCCATATTATGGGCAAAACCGGAGCGCGCGGTCTCGAGCCCGATTTTTTTCATCGCCTTGTCAAAACGCTGCCGGTCTTCCGCCTTGTCGATGGCGTCGGCGGTGGCGCCAATCATGGTAACGCCAAACTCGGCGAGAACGCCTTCACGTTCCAGATCCAGCGCGCAGTTCAGCGCGGTTTGTCCGCCCATGGTCGGCAGGATGGCGTCCGGGCGCTCTTTTTCGATGATTTTACGCACCACTTCCCAATGGATGGGCTCGATATAGGTGGCATCCGCCATATCGGGATCGGTCATGATGGTGGCCGGGTTGGAGTTCACCAGCACCACGCGGTAGCCTTCCTCACGCAGGGCCTTGCACGCCTGCGCGCCGGAGTAATCGAACTCGCACGCCTGGCCGATGACAATCGGGCCGGCGCCCAGAATCAGGATACTGGATATATCTGTACGTTTTGGCATGGTCTTGCTCCTGATTATTTTGCCTGGTAACGATAAGTCTTGATCAACTCGATAAAATGGTCGAACAGCGGCGCGGCGTCATGCGGCCCGGGACTGGCCTCCGGATGCCCCTGGAAACAGAATGCCGGCTTATCCGTGCGGTGCAACCCCTGTAAGGAGCCGTCGAACAGCGATGTATGCGTCACGCGCAGGTTCGTCGGCAGCGTGGTTTCATCCACCGCAAAGCCATGGTTCTGGGCGGTAATCATCACCCGGCCGGCGTCGATGTCCTTTACCGGATGGTTGCCGCCGTGGTGGCCGAACTTCATTTTAATGGTCTTGGCCCCGCTGGCCAGCGCCAGCAGCTGATGGCCGAGGCAAATGCCGAAAATCGGCGTCTCGGTTTCCAGGAACGTTTTGATGGCGGCGATAGCGTAGTCGCAGGGTTCGGGATCGCCGGGACCGTTGGCGAGGAAGATGCCGTCGGGGTCCATGGCCAGCACCACATCGGCCGGCGTCTGCGCGGGCACCACCGTCAGGCGGCAGCCGCGATCCACCAGCATGCGCATGATATTGCGTTTAATGCCGAAATCGTAAGCCACCACGTGATATGGCAGCGCTCCGGCGGCGGCCGGCGCCGGCAGGCCGGCATGTATCGCCCAACTGCCCTGGGTCCAGCCGTATTGCCCGGCGGTGCTGACTTCCTTGGCTAAATCCATCCCCTTTAGCCCCGGGAAATCGCGCGCCTTTTGCAAGGCCAGCGCCGCATCCGGCGCGTCGCCGGCGATGATGCAGCCGTTCTGGGCGCCTTTTTCGCGCAGCAGGCGGGTGAGTTTACGGGTATCGATATCGGCAATGCCGACGACGTTATTCTGTTTGAGATAGTCCGACAGGGAACCGGTGCTGCGAAAGTTACTGGCGATAAGCGGTAAATCGCGAATCACCAACCCCTGGGCATGAACGCGGGACGATTCTTCATCTGCTTCGTTAGTGCCGACATTGCCGATATGGGGATAAGTGAGAGTAACGATTTGGCGGGAATAGGAGGGATCGGTGAGGATTTCTTGATAGCCGGTCATCGATGTATTGAAGACCACTTCCCCCACTGCCGTTCCTGATGCCCCAATGGCCCGACCGTGGAATTGGGTTCCGTCTTCCAGAACCAACAGCGCTGACTTTATCAAAACACCCTCCAAGGAATATTCAGTCATTGTATTTGCATATTAATTCAGATTTAGCGATCTTAATCAATGCAAAAAACACCTTCAAGGTAGATTTTCGGCAAATTGGGCGCATTTTAATGATGAG
>NZ_DASWOM010000142.1:0-14829 GCF_036398755.1 Acerihabitans sp.
CAAAATGAAATATTTTGGTATGCGATAGCGCCAATTTGGGAGAATTCCTAGGGGATTAAGCGACATTACCAGCAGGTTATGCTAATGGTAAGCGCCATTTATATATACTGCCGTATAAGGGAGGCCCGCCAACGCCGGGCTCTAAGCAGACGTGTTAAAGGGAGAGCGTGCCAATGGGGTCGAATCGGGCGTGGTGTTTTCGCCCGACCGAGTAACCGTCTTGCAGGTCAACTGTTTTAGCCGGCCACCATCCCATAATTTTTATCATATGGCTGCTGCGTATGCAGCACGCCATAACATAAATGGACCAGTTTCCTCATCGCTGCGCCTACCGCCAACATCTTCGCCTTGCCCTTTAACAGCAACCGCTCATAGTGGGCTTTTACATGGCTATTATGTCTGAGGGCGGTTATTGCTCCCATATACAGCTTTGCCCGGATGGCCGATGGCCCTATTTTCGACAGCTTCGCCCTGCCACGCACCGAGGTTCCTGAACGACATTCGACCGGGATTACCCCAAGATACGCCGCCACCTGTTCCGCGCGCTTAAAATTATTTCCCCGGATTATTGTTAACATGTTCCAGCCGATTTGTTCTCCCACACCATCAATCGACTTCAATAATTTCAGGTCATTCTTTAACCCAGGATGCTTGTCTATATGCTCTGCTATCAAGCGCTCAATCCTTGCCAGCTCTTCCTTTAAATTCAGCTCAATCGAATCCAACGACTCCACGACTTCTTTCGGTGCCGCGGTTGACTTCAGCGTGTCCAGGCGATTGCCTGTACGTTGTTTATCACTGAGCAGGCTATCCCGGTGTTGCAGCAACGCTTTGAGTTTTCTTATTTCTTGCGCAGGCGGCGTCCAACTCTCCGGTTGTTTTAAGCAGCCATAACTCGCCAGAACATAGGCATCAACCCTATCCGTCTTGGTAAATATCCCCATTCCTTTAGCAAATTCACGCACCCGATGAGGATTTATCACGGATACCAGAATGCCCGCCTGATGAAGACCATAGGCGAGATGTTCGTGATAAATACCGGTTGCTTCCAAGATAATGTGGGCCTGGCTCGGGTCACGCTTTTGTACCGTTAACCATTGAGCCAGAGCCTGTGCTGAGTTGAGGCCATTGGGTAAACTTTTAGTCTTCCGCTTACCTTTGATGCCATCCGTTAGCAAACACACATCGACTGAGCGCTTACTGACATCAATACCGACGTAATACATCATGATATCTCCTTTCACAGAAGCCATCACGCCCGTTTCCCTTGTACATTCAGAGTCAATGCTCTTGCAGAGTCAATGCTCTTGGTAACCGTTCAATGTTAATGCTGGCGTGAAAGGTAAAGCAGAGGGCTTGAACTCGAACACAAGGTTTTATATCCTTGGCGCCCCATTGAAGCTCACTCTGCTTCATGTGGTGATAGCTAATCACCACATCAGGAAAGATACAAGTGCCCCATGGCGCGGTAGGCCCGCCAACACCGGGCTCTAAGCAGACGTGTTAAAGGAGAGCGCGCCTCATTCTCAATGGAGTTTCAGGTGCGGGCGAATCACGCGGTTAATCCGCCCCACCAGCACGATAAGCCCGGTCTTGAACAGACCGTGCAGCGCCACTTGATGCATACGATATAGCGAAATATACACCGCGCGGGCAATCCGCCCTTCAATCATCATGGAACCGCGCATCAGGTTACCCATCAGGCTGCCCACGGTGCTGAACCGGGACAACGACACCAGGGAACCGTGATCCTTGTACACATAAGGTTGCAGTTCACGGCCTTTTAACAGCGCCAGGATATTACCGTAGGCCCGGGTCGCCATCTGGTGCGCGGCCTGGGCGCGCGGCGGCACAAACCCACCGGAGGGTTGCGGACAGGACGCACAGTCGCCGAGAGCGAAAATCGAGGCGTCGCGGGTAGTCTGCAGGGTCGGCGCCACCACCAGCTGATTGGTGCGATTGGTTTCCAGCCCGGCGATATCCTTGAGAAAATCCGGCGCCTTGATACCCGCCGCCCACACCATCAGTTCCGCCGGGATAAACTCGCCGTCCTTGGTGGTCAGGCCGTCCGGTTTGGCGCTGGTCACCAGGGTCTTGGTCAGGACCCGGACGCCCATTTTACCCAGCTCATGGTGGGCTGATGCGGAAATACGCGCCGGCAGCGCCGGCAGGATACGCTCCCCCGCCTCGACCAGGGTCACGTTCAGCGCCTGGTTATCAAGACCTTTAAACCCATAGCTATGCAGTTCCTGCACCGCGTTATGCAATTCGGCCGACAGCTCCACGCCGGTGGCGCCCCCGCCGACGATGGCGATATTAACCCGCTCGTCCGCGCCGTGCGGCTGGGTGGAAAACTTCAGGAACAGGTTAAGCATTTCATTATGGAAACGCTGGGCCTGCGCGGGGTTGTCGAGAAAAATGCAGTTTTCCTTAACCCCGGCGGTGCCAAAGTCATTGGACACGCTGCCAAGCGCCATCACTAATATGTCATAGTGCAACTGGCGTACCGGCACCAGCAGATCGCCGTGCGCATCGCGGATTTCGTCCAGCTGCAACGTCTTCTCTTCGCGGTTGATATTGCTCAGGCTGCCCATCTGGAAAAAAAAGTGATGATTACGGGCATGCGCCAGGTAGCTGATGGCGTCCACGCCTTCATCCAGCGACCCGGTCGCCACTTCGTGCAGCAGGGGCTTCCACAGATGGCTATGGTTGCGATCCACCAGGGTAATCTGTGCCTTTTTACCGCGCCCCAGAGCGGAGCCCAGACGAGTGGCGAGCTCCAGTCCACCGGCGCCGCCGCCAACGATAACAATTTGCTTCAGGGGTGATGACAAAATAGCCTCCAAATGTAAACCAATCGTTAACTAAGAGTAAAATAAATACCCTTATAAAACACGTGGTTACGCTAAACTAAACTGCTGTTGCAGCAAGATTACCATGTTGGGTCATTTGGTCATACCAAAATTGATATAAATCAATTTCGCGGCATGCGGGCGGACGGCGCGCGGCGCTTAACCCAGCGCCTTAAAGCTTTGGATGCGCAGCACATGCGGAGAGATATTCTTGAACTTATGGCTTTGCGCCTCGTCCCAGATAATCTCATAATACGGCGCCAGCAGATCCGCGCTGCGGCGGTTGTCCAGGGCCTCATCGTTGCGCGAAAGCAATACCAGGCAGCGGTCGCGGTTTTTTTCGCGGAAATTCGCCACGCACTTGGTGGCGATATCCACGTATTCTTCCGGACGATCGATTTTTCCCGGCATATTCTCATGCGGGAACAAATTCGGATTAACAATCACCTGGCGCAAGTCGCACAGGAACCCAATGCGCTCAGCCCAGAAGCCGCCCAGCCCGACCCCGCAAATCAACGGACGCTCGTCATCGGTCAACTGCTGCATCTTGTCCACTTCTTTTAGCAGATGCTGCATATCGTGGCGCGGGTGACGGGTGCTGTAGCTTATCAGCCGGACGTCGGGATCGATAAACTGGAGCTGCAGCACTTTTTCATGATTACCGGGACTGTTGGAATCAAAACCATGCAAATAGATAATCATCACTATCCTCATCGCTAAATAAGTCCGGCCGCTGAACGTCAGTGGTCCGGGAATGCTATCCGCCGCTGTTTCTCCTCGGCCCACTGCGCGCCCAGCAGCGTCAGCTGTTGATGAATTTGCCGCCAGCGCGCGGATCCGAGCAGTTCTTTACGGGACATGACTCCCCGATGGTATAACGTCTCCAGGCCGTCGACTTTGATCGGTGACAGATTATCCAGCACCTTGATGGCACCCGGGCGGTTATTGCATACCAGGATCATATCGCAGCCGGCGTCCAGCGAGGCCTGGGCGCGTTCGGCGTATCCCCCCATTACCGCCGCGCCTTCCATGGATAAATCATCGGAAAATATGATGCCGTTAAAACCAAGCTCCCGGCGCAGGACCGTCTTTAGCCAAAAAGCGGAACCGCTTGCCGGCGAGGCGTCCGCCTCGGTATACACGACATGGGCGGGCATGATAGCGTCCAGCGCGCCGCGCCCGATAAGCGTGGTAAAAACGTGCATATCCCGGGCGCGAATCTCATCCAGGGGACGGCCGTCGACCGGCGTCTCCTTATGCGAGTCGGCGGTCACCGCCCCATGGCCGGGAAAATGCTTGCCCGTGGCCTTCATGCCGGCCTGATGCATACCGCCGATAAAGCTTTCCGCCAACCCGATGGCCGGCTCCGCCTGATGATGGAAGGCGCGCTCGCCGATGGCCAGGCTGCCATGGCCGATATCCAGCACCGGCGCAAAGCTGATATCAATATCCATGGCGGTGATTTCCGCCGCCATCAGCCAACCGGCGTCCCGCGCCAGGGCAATCGCCTCCGGCATGGCGCGCAGCGCCGCAAAGGACTGGGCGGCGGGCAGGAGGGTAAAGCCTTCACGAAAACGCTGCACCCTGCCCCCCTCCTGATCCACCGCCAGCACCAGCCGCTGGCGGGAGGCGCGGCGGATTTGCCGGATAAGCGCCGACAGCTGGTCGGGATCGTGGTAGTTACGGGTAAAGATAATTACGCCGCCCACCATCGGGTGCTGCAATATTTCACGCTCTTCATTATCCAACTCATAGCTGGCGACATCTAACATCAATGGACCCACGACTACCTCTGACTGTAATTTCTTTTCGACCACCCGAACACCCGCCGCCGTCAAGCGCCGGCAGCGTTAGAATGATAATCCAAATCCGCCCCGCAGCGGCGCCGCGCGCCGCAAAAAGTGCCGTTGGCGCGTTTGCCGCCAGCGGACTTCGTACCACATCAACATCAGGTAATCGACCCACGGCGCCCAGGCGTCTATCCGCCGCCGGATTACCGCCGTGGCATAGCCGGGGGCGCTGGCCTGGTATGCCCGCAGGAAATCGGCCTGCTGGCGCCGGTCCAGCCCATTGCCGCGAAACAGCGCCGCCAGCTCCAGGGCGATATCCCCGTCACCGGCGTATTCCCAGTCAATCAATTGCAGCCCGCCGTCATGACCACACAGCACATTACCGGGGTGGATATCCATATGCAACGGCGCGCAGCGCAGCGGCGCGGGCATGTTGGCGCGCATAAACCGCTGCTGCAGCCGTAGCCAGGCCGGAGAGCGCCGCGCCGGGTCGCTGGCCTGCCAGTACGCGGCATACCGGGCCCGCAGGGCAATAGGATAGCCGTGGCGCGGCCCGCGATGCAATTGCGCCAGCAGCGCGGCAAGCTGTCCGCCGGCAACCGCCGTGCGCCAGGCGGCGGGCGTCAGGCACTCACCCTCCAGCCAATCCACCAGCAGCCATTGCGCCGTGCCGGCAAGGGGTTTTGGCGCCGGGATACCGGCGGGCAAGCGCCGCAGCAGACGATATTCCCGACGCCGGTCCACGCCCAGCAGTCTTTCAGACGGCGTGGCTTCCCGCGCCAAAAGGTCCAGGCCCGCCGCGCGGACACGCCGGCTGGCGCCGGTCAGGCCTTCGAGCCGCGCCATCCCCGGGTCTATCGCCTGCCCCGGCGGCAGCACCCGCGCCAACAGCGCGTCGAGGGTCTGGCTATTCCTGCGCAATTCCTTTGCCCGACCAGACAATCTCGCCGGACTGCACCAGCATCAACTGCATCTCGATGTCAGGCAGCTTTGCATCGCCGTTGGCGTCGCTGTAAAGCACATATTGCGCATTCAGGTAACGCGCCAATCCCACCGCCTTGCTGCGCGATTCCAGGCTATCGTCCACCGACAGTCCCAGGGTTTGTTTAGCCGCCGCCATCTGATCCTGGCTGATGATGGTAAACGTCTTATCCGATGCCAGGGCGCCGTAGAGCGCGGCGGTGGCCTTACCGGTCTGTAGGCTGCCGTTGGTATTGTTTTTCATGCTATTGATTAACAACACGCTGCCGGGGGCGATCCCCTGCGCGCCAAGCATTTGCTTAACCAGCGGCGCCACGCTCGCCGGCCAGTCCAGCGTCCTCAGCTTCGGCGGCTGCGGTACCGGCTGCGGCTGTTGCGGCACCGGCGGGGGCGTGGGTACCGGTTGGGCCGGTTCGATGGTGGCGGGGGGCTGTCCAGGTTCCGGCGCGCGCGTCGGACATCCGGTCAGCACCAGTGCGGCTAACACGACAAAGAGGTACTTTTTCATCATCCGTTACTCAAACATTGGTTACAAAAAAAGATAAAGGCGCACACGCCTGGCTTCCAGATTCCCGCTGATGGATTCCACGCTCACCTCGGCTCCCGGCGGGATCACCAGCGTACGGGTGACGGGAAAAGGCAGTACATCCAGCCCCTGCGGGTCATACCAATAAAACCGGTAATTGACGGTGACGGCATGATGCTGTCCGTTGCCGATGGCGGCGGCGGCGCGCCGGCGGCCCTGATCGTCGCTGATGGTGGGCGCTTCGGCGGTAATACCTGCCGTCAGCACCGACGGATCCATGACCAGCGTCTGTCGATCGTTAATCATCAGCGTTTTAGTCTCACTGGCGGTACATCCCGCCATAAGCAACAGTATGGCTAAAAACGGCGGCGCAAAACGCATAAGCCTCCCCGATCGCTTGTGGGCGCGATGGCGCTGTAGACTCTCAAAAATTCACCAGCGGGCCGAGCGCCCTGCCGCCGAGAAGGTGCATATGCAAGTGGTAAACTTCCTGTCCGCCGTGGCGGTTGCAATTGACTATCAGGCGAAAGCCGTCCTCGGCGATGCCTTCCTGTTCGGCAATCCTGGCGGCGGCGGTAAACATGCGGCCCAGCGCCGCTTCATGCGCGGCGGTAACGTCGTTGACGGTGGGAATAAGGATATTGGGCACGATAAGGATATGGCTTGGCGCCTTGGGGGTAATATCGCGAAAGGCGGTGACCAGCTCGTCTTGGTAAACGATTTCCGAGGGTATTTCCCGGCGAATGATTTTACTAAAAATGGTTTCTTCAGCCATGACATCTTTCCTTGTATCAAAACAGGTGAGTGCATGGAGTATGAGCGACTTATCCCTCTTTTTTCAACCTTGGGATGGTTTTATTACATCATAAGCCGACAAGCGGCAACAGGAGGCTTTCGCCTCCCTTGCCTATTGCGGGGATCGGGTCATCACGCCATCTGGCGCATATATTCATCCATATCGGTTTTCAGGTTGTCCGATTTGGTGCCGAAAATCGCCTGCACCCCTGAACCGGCCACCACCACGCCGGCCGCGCCCAGCTGTTTCAGCCCCGACTGGTCCACCTTGGAGATATCCGCCACGCTGATGCGCAAGCGGGTAATACAGGCATCCAGGTTGGTGATATTGTCCCGGCCGCCGAAGGCCCTGACCAGCGCCCCCGCCATTTCAGTGCCGCCCTGCGTGACCTGTTGGGCGCCGGCCGCTTCACGACCCGGCGTTTTCAGGTCCAGTTTGACAATCAGTACCCGGAAAATCGTGTAGTACACCAGGCCGTAGATAATGCCCACCACCGGGAACAGCCAGATGCGGCTGCTGTTGCCGCTCAGCACCACGAAGTCAATCAGGCCGTGGGAGAAGCTGGTGCCGTCACGCATGCCGAGCAGGATGCAAATGGGGAACGCCAGGCCGGCCAGGACGGCATGGATCACATACAGGATGGGGGCCACAAAAATAAAAGCAAATTCAATCGGTTCGGTAATACCGGTCAGGAACGCGGTCAGCGCACCCGAAATCATGATGCCGCCCACTTTGGCGCGGTTTTCCGGTTTGGCCGAATGCCAGATGGCGATCGCGGCGGCCGGCAGGCCGTACATCTTGAACAGAAAACCACCGGACAGCATGCCCGCGCTGGGGTCGCCCGCCATATAACGCGGAATATCGCCATGAAACACCTGGCCCGCGGCATTGGTATAGTCGCCTACCTGCATCTGGAACGGCACATTCCAGATGTGATGCAGGCCGAAAGGCACCAGCGCGCGCTCCACCAGGCCGTAGATACCGAAAGCCACCACCGGGTTCTGGTACGCCGCCCATTGCGAAAAGTCCTGTATAGCCGACCCGATCGGGGGCCAGATAAAGGACAGCACCACGCCGAGCACGATGGCGGCCAGGCCGGAAATAATCGGCACAAACCGCTTGCCGGCAAAAAAGCCCAGGTATTCAGGCAGCTTGATACGGTAAAAATGATTGAACATATAGGCGGCAATGGCGCCGGAAATAATGCCGCCCAGCACGCCGGTGTCGGCAAGATGCTTGGCGGCGATTTCTGCCGCCGGCAGGCCCAGCACCAGGGGGGCCACCACCGCCATGGTTTTCACCATGATACCGTAGGCCACGACCGCGGCCAGGGCGGAGACGCCGTCGTTATTGGTGAAACCCAGCGCCACGCCGATGGCGAAAATCAGCGGCATATTGGCAAAGACCGAACCGCCGGCCTCCGCCATGACATGGGAAATAACGGCGGGTATCCAGCTGAATTCAGCGGAACCGACGCCCAGGAGGATTCCGGCGATCGGTAATACCGATACCGGCAGCATAAGCGATTTACCTACTTTTTGCAGGTTGGCAAATGCGTTATTAAACATAATGATCAGTGCTCCTAATAAAAATACCGGTGCTGCCCGCGCCTTGGCGCGACAGAAATTGCGTTGGCTTAATCTTGTAAACCACTCATGGTTTTATTTATTACGCAGTCTAAAATAAATCGCCGGGCGGGTGTTTGATAACAATCACGTTTCACCGTAACCGGCCGGACGCGGCGCCGAAACTGTGCTCTCCGGCACGTCGGCGACGCCCCGCGCAAACCGTAAACGTCCGGGCGCGGGCCGCGCCCGCTTGATTGTTGCGGCGCAAGGCCGGCGCTTATCCAGGCTGTTTACGCGGCAAGCAGACCTTCGGCCTCAGGCACGGGCCGCAAGGCGCTCGGCATCCACATGGAACAGACGGCCAAAATTTGCGGTGGTGGCCTGCGCCAGTTGTTCCACCGTCACGCCTTTCAGATCGGCCATAAAATCGGCCACATCCCGGACATAGGCCGGCTGGTTTTCCTTGCCGCGGTAGGGCACCGGCGCCAGGTAGGGCGAATCGGTCTCGACCAGCAGCCGGTCAAGCGGCACATAGCGCGCCGCTTCACGCAGCGCCTCGGCGTTGCGAAAGGTGACGATGCCTGAAAAAGAGATATAAAAGCCCAGGTCCAGCAGGGTCTTGGCGGTAGCCGTATCTTCGGTAAAGCAATGCAGGACGCCGCCGCACTCCCCCGCCTGTTCTTCCCGCAGGATTGCCAGCGTGTCCTCGCGCGCCGAGCGGGTATGCACGATAACCGGCTTGTTTACTTCCCGGCCGATGCGGATATGCTCGCGCAGCGCCGTTTGCTGCTCGAGTTTATTGTCCTGCTGATAAAAATAATCCAATCCCGTCTCGCCCAGCGCCACCACGTTATCGCTCGCGGCCAGGCGCTTGAGCTCGGCGAAATCATAAGGCTCGTCCAGGTTCAGCGGATGGACGCCGCACGACATCAGCACCTCTTCGCGCCGGCCGATCAGTTCCTCCATCTTGTGAAAACCCGCCAGGGTGGTGGCGACGGCCAGCATCAGATGCACATCCCGCGCCTTGGCCTTGGCCACCACATCGGCGACATCGCGGTGCAGGGTGTCGTAATTCAACCCATCCAGATGGCAGTGGGAATCAACTAAAAACATGGCATTACCTTTTATAAAGTCCAGGGATGGGTGCGCCCGTCCGGCGCGCCGTTCTCCCAGTTAAGCAATTGATTGGTCAGCAGCAGTTCACGGTTGACACCGGCAATATCCCGCCATTGCCGACGGCAGTGGAGCCACTGATGCATTTGATGATGCAGGGCGCCGGGCTGGAATCGCCCGGCGAGCTCGCCCACCAGAGGCAGTTGATCCTGGTTAAGCATAAATTCCGCGGCGCCCTGTTGCCATTTCAGGGCATCGGCGAGCAGGCTGAGCAGCCAGTATACCGGCTCGTCATCCTTGTCCTTGTTCAACAGCGGCAACAGCTTCAGGAAATCGCCGTCTGCCAGCGCATCGCTCAGGCCAACGCACAGCGCCGCGCGCTCCGCCCACCGGGCCGGCTGCAGCAGTTCAAGGGCGGCGACCGGCGCGCCGCTGGCAAGCCGCAGCGCCGTGCGTGCCTGCTCCTGCGCCGTTATGCCCTGCTGCTGTAGCCATCGCAGGCCGACCGGCTCTTCCGGCGACGGCAAATGCCAGTACAGACAGCGGCTGCGCAAGGTAGGCAACAGGTGCGACGGCTCGCGGCAGCCGAGCAGGAAAAAGGTGCGTTCCGGCGGTTCTTCCAGCGTCTTGAGCAGCGCATTCGCCGCCTGTTCGGTCAAAATTTCGCTGTGCGGCAGCCAGACGACCTTGGCTCCGCCCTGCTGCGCATGGTGGTAGAGCGGGTCGATAATCTGGCGAATATTATCCACCCCCAGGCTCAACCGCCCCTTCTCCGGCTCGGGCTGATAAAAATCGGGATGCGTGCCGGCCAGCATCAGGCGACAGCTGTGGCAATGGCCGCAGCTTTTGATGCCGTCCGGCTGCTGGCAGATAAGCCAGCGGCCGAGGGCGTAGAACAGCGATGCCGCGCCGCCGCCTTTTAACGCATGGATAAGCAAGGCATGATGCCCCTTGCCATCCTGGTATCGGGCGAGGATTTGCCGGTAAGGCGTATTCAGCCACGGGTACCATTTCACGACCGAGGCTCCCGCGCGTGAAGCCAGCCGTCCAGGCGGGCGCGCAGGTCAGCGCTGACCTGCGCCAGAGTCCGGCTGGCGTCGATGGTAACGATGCGCTCGTCCTCCGCGGCCAGGGACAGGTAACGCGCCCGGGTGCGGTCAAAAAAAGCCAGGGACTCCTGCTCGATGCGATCAAGTTCTCCGCGCGCCCTGGCCCGCCGCAGGCCGATGGCCGGAGGCAGGTCGAGGTAAAGGGTTAAATCCGGGCGAAAATCCCCCAGCACCAGATCGCGCAGCGCCGCCAGCAGTTGGGGGTCGACGCCGCGGCCGCCGCCCTGGTAGGCCTGGGAAGAGAGATCGTGGCGATCGCCGACAACCCACGCGCCACGCTCCAGCGCGGGTTTTATTACATTCTCCACCAGTTGGACGCGCGCGGCGTACAGCATCAGCAGTTCCGCCTTATCGCTCACCGGCTCGTTATCGATACCGTCCTTGATCAAGCGGCGCAACGCTTCCGCCAGCGGCGTTCCGCCCGGCTCGCGGGTAAAAACCACATCGGTGATGCCGTGGGCATGGAGCGTTTCCACCAGCACGGCGATGGCGCTGGTTTTTCCCGCGCCCTCAAGCCCTTCTATCACGATGAATTTACTGTCCATGGTTTTCCTTTACACTTTCACGATAGCGCTGCACGGCCAGGTTATGACTCGCCAGGTTGGTGCTGAAAATATGGCCGCCCTTGCCATCGGCGACGAAATACAGATACGAGGTTCTGGCCGGATGCGCGGCGGCCTCAAGCGAAGCCTGTCCCGGCATGGCGATAGGCGCGGGGGGCAGCCCGGTGAACTGGTAGGTATTATACGGCGTTGGCGCCGCCAGGTCTTGTTTGCTGATAGTGCCTTTGTAGTTCTCTCCCATGCCGTATATCACCGTGGGATCGGTTTGCAGCCGCATGCTCAGGCGCAAACGGTTGATAAACACCGAGGCCACCTTGGGGCGTTCGTCCGCCACGCCGGTCTCTTTTTCAACGATAGAGGCCATGGTCAGCAACTCCTCCGGCGTTTTGTACGGCAGCCCCGGAGCCCTATCCCGCCACAGGTCGTCGAGCGTTTTGTCCATCCGCAGCCCGGCGCGTTTCAATAAAGCGACGTCGGTGGTCTGCGCGGTGTAGAGATAAGTATCGGGATAAAAATGCCCCTCAAGCGGGGATGAAGGTTCCCGGCCCAGCAGCCCGGCAATCTGATTCGACGCCACCCCGTCCAGGGTATGTGTCAGGTAAGGCGCCCTGGCCATGATGGCCAGCCATTCCTTAAATGTCGATCCTTCGACAAAACGGATGGAAAACTGAGCTTCGCGGCCGCTGGCCAATAATGCCAGCATCTGGCGCACCGTCATGCCGGGCATAAACCGGTAAGTGCCCGCCTTGAAACTGGCCAGTTCCGGCTCGAGTTGCCACAGGGCCGGCAGCCAGCGGGTGCGCTTGACGATATGCTGCCGGCGCAGCGCGGTTTTCAGCCCTTCCCGGCCGGTGCCGGCGGGCAAGGTGAAAATGGTCTCTTGCTTGATGGACAGCGGCGAGGCCGCGAAGTGCTTGATCTGGTACAGGCAAAACGCGATGCCGGCCGCCAGCAGGATAACAACGACGATAAAAAACGTTTTTTTCATGCAATAACTCAGTTAACAGTTCGGGCTGACGAATTCAAACAGGGTTCTGGCGCAATAGCGACGCTGGGCGATACGGTTGACCGGCAATACCGGCATCAGCGCATTGCATATCATCACCTCGTCGGCATCGTCGAGGGCGTCCGGCGGCGCCTCCACCAGATGCAGGCTGAACGGCGAGGCCGCGAGCAAACCCATGATATGGCGGCGCATCACCCCCGCCACGCCGGCATGGGTCAGCGCCGGGGTGAAGACCTTATCCCCGGTGCGCCAGAAAATATTCGCCGCGCAGCATTCAACGATAAAACCGCGGGTATCCAGCACCAGCGCTTCCCCGGCCGCGGCATCGCGATCCAGATGGGCGCGGATTAACACCTGTTCCAGGCGGTTGAGATGTTTGATTCCCGCCAGCAGCGGGCTGCGGGCCAGCCTGATGGGGCTGGGGGCCAGGTCGACGCCGCTTTCGCGCCAGGCGGCATAATGCGCCGGCGCTTGCGCATGGGACATAATGCGCAGCGGCGCGACGCAGCCGGCCGCGCTATATCCACGGCCACCGCTGCCGCGGCTGATGATTACTTTGAGCACGCCTTGCCGGCGGAGTTCCGCCGCCCGGCGCATTTCGCCGGCCAACAGCCGGCGGTCCAGCGGTGGGAATAACAACCGTTCGCCGGCCTGCGCCAGGCGATCCAGATGGTAAGGCAGCAGATCAATGGCCCCCGAGCGGATACGCGCGGTGGTAAAAAATCCATCGCCGAATTGGGTGGCGCGATCGCTTACGGGCAATTGGCGCCGGGGTTCTCCGTTGATCCAATACATAGTTCACCTGTTACGCGCCCGCCGGTGCGGCAAAGATAAAAAAATGGCCCGATAAACGGGCCATTAGGCATCACTCTACGATTATATCCGGCGGAATACCAGCGAACCGTTGGTACCGCCGAAACCGAATGAGTTACATAGGGCATATTCCATTCCGGGTACCTGACGCGCCTCGTTGGGTACAAAATCCAAGTCGCACTCGTCGTCAGGGTGGTCCAGGTTGATGGTGGGCGGAATCGCCTGGTCGCGCAGCGCCAGAATGCTGAAAATGGACTCTATCGCCCCCGCGGCGCCCAACAGATGCCCGGTCATTGATTTGGTGGAGCTTATCATGACCTTGTAGGCATCCGCGCCGAACACGGATTTCACCGCGTAGGTTTCCGCTTTATCACCGACCGGCGTGGAGGTGCCGTGGGCGTTGATATAGTCGACCCGGGACGGCGCGATGCCCGCGTCGCGCAGGGCATTGACCATGGCCAGCGCCGCGCCGGCGCCGTTTTCCGGTGGTGAGGTCATATGGTAGGCATCGCTGCTCATGCCAAAACCCACCACCTCGGCGTAGATTTTGGCGCCGCGTTTTTTAGCGTGCTCGTACTCTTCGAGCACCATGACGCCGGCGCCGTCGCCCAGCACAAACCCGTCCCGATCCCGATCCCACGGACGGCTGGCCGCCTGCGGGTCATCATTGCGGGTGGACAGCGCGCGCGCGGCGCCAAAACCGCCGACGCCCAGCGGCGTGCTGCCTTTTTCAGCGCCACCGGCCAACATCACATCCGCATCGTTATAAGCGATTATCCTCGCGGCATGGCCGATATTATGCACACCCGTGGTACAGGCCGTCGCCACGCAGATACTTGGTCCGCGCAGTCCGCACATGATGGTCAGGTGACCGGCTATCATGTTGACGATGGTCGACGGCACAAAAAATGGGCTGATTTTGCGCGGTCCGCCATTGACCAGGGCGGTATGATTGTCTTCAATCAATCCCAGGCCGCCGATGCCCGAACCGATCGCCGCACCGATGCGCGGCGCGTTTTCCTCGGTAACCACCAGGCCGGAATCACGCATGGCCTGAAGCCCGGCCGCAATGCCGTATTGTATGAAAATATCCATCTTGCGCGCATCTTTTCGCGAAAGGTAATCTTCACAATTAAAATTTTTTACTAAGCCAGCAAAACGTGTTGCATAGGCAGTAGTATCAAAATGGTCGATCGGGCTGATGCCACTCTGTCCGGCTAGGAGCGCGCTCCACGTAGATTCTACGGTATTGCCGACAGGAGACAACATGCCAAGTCCGGTCACAACTACTCGACGCTTAGACACGCTTGTCCTCCAAGGAGGGAAAATATGACGCTGAGTGGGACAAAAAACTTAGGCGGTCGAATGACCGCCTAGGGATGTTCGCTTACTGCTGGCTTGCCTGAATAAAATCAATAGCTGCCTGAACAGTTGTGATTTTTTCAGCTTCTTCGTCCGGAATTTCTGTATCAAATTCTTCTTCCAGCGCCATTACCAGCTCAACGGTGTCGAGAGAATCAGCGCCGAGGTCATCGACAAAAGAAGCATTATTAACGACTTCTTCTTTCTTTACACCCAGTTGCTCAGCGATGATTGCCTTAACGCTTTCTTCGATAGTGCTCATACTCTTAAATTTCCTATCAAAACTCGCTTTCGCGATGGTTTTCGTAGTGTATAAAATGTTGAAAAAGATGCAACTAAATCCCGGCTGG
>NZ_DASWOM010000143.1:0-8950 GCF_036398755.1 Acerihabitans sp.
AAAAATCGGCACGGTGCATACCACCGCCAAAACCACCTCGCCGATGGATGCCAAAGCCATACTGTCCGAAAGAGCGGATAAAAAAGGCGGAAAATATTATGTAATCATCGCCGGTCGCGAACACGGTAAATTTAGCGCCACCGCGGAAGTCTATAAATAGTTTTTCGGTCCGCACGTTTTAATTAAATACTGTTTGTATCTTCGTCTATTACTACGGCGTACATAGCTCACTACGCCGTTTTTTTACTTATATTTTTTCTGCCCGTTTTTCTTTACACGGCGGCTGCCGGTTATCAATTTTATCTACCCTGCGGCCACGGCCATGCCCCACTCTTCGTTACTCTAAAGCTAACGGTCTGACCCGTGGGTTAATTGATGCCCACTCCCCGCCCTGCCTACACTGCCTCTACCGTTTATTAATGCTGTCCCATTTTGCGACAGTGCATGAACCGAGGAGGTCAACCATGCCGCTTCATCAAGCGCCCCCAAGAGTCTGGGATACTCGCCGCACTGAGAAAAAACGCCGGTTGGACCTGGTCCGCGCCGTGGCCGATGGCAAAGTGCTGCCTACCGGCAAAATAACCTCCGTGCTTGAAACGCTGATTGCGCCGGGCGACCGCGTCGTGCTGGAAGGCAATAACCAAAAACAGGCTGATTTCCTGGCGCGTATGCTGGCCAAGGCCAGCCCGGAAAAATTACACGATTTGCATATGCTGATGCCCAGCGTAAGCCTGTCGGAGCATCTCGATCTGTTTGAAAAAGGCATTGCCCGCAAGTTGGATTTCGCTTTTTCAGGCCCGCAAAGCCTGCGCATTTCGCAACTGTTGGAAGATGGGCAACTGGAAGTCGGCGCCATACACACCTATATCGAACTCTATGCCCGCCTGTTTGTGGATTTGGTGCCTAATATCGCGCTTATCGCCGGTTTCAAGGCTGACCGCAAAGGCAATCTTTATACCGGTCCCAGCACGGAGGATACCCCGGCGCTGGTGGAAGCCACGGCGTTTAAAGACGGTATCGTTATCGCCCAGGTTAATGAACTGGTGGATGAAGAATGCGACTTGCCCCGCGTGGATATCCCCGGTTCATGGATTGATTTCGTGGTGGTGGCGGATCGGCCGTTCTTTATCGAACCGCTGTTTACCCGCGACCCGCGCCTGATTAAACCGGTGCATGTGTTAATGGCGATGATGGCCATTAAAGGTATTTATGCCGAGCATCAGGTGAAATCGCTGAACCACGGTATCGGTTTTAATACCGCGGCTATCGAGCTCTTGCTGCCCACCTACGGCGAACGCCTGGGACTGAGGGGTAAAATCTGCCGGCACTGGACCCTTAATCCCCATCCGACCCTGATCCCCGCCATCGAAAGCGGCTGGGTTGAAACCGTGCACTGCTTCGGCGGCGAATTGGGTATGGAAAATTATATTGCCGCCCGCCCGGATATCTTTTTCACCGGCGCCGATGGGTCCATGCGTTCCAACCGCGCCTTCTGCCAGTTGGCCGGTCAATATGCGGTGGATATGTTTATTGGTTCGACCTTGCAGATCGATGGCCTGGCCAATTCGTCCACCGTGACCCGCGGCCGCCTCTCCGGTTTTGGCGGGGCGCCGAATATGGGCCATGACCCGCACGGTCGCCGCCACGCCACTCCCGCCTGGCTGGATATGATTGAAGAACCCGATCCGATGCAGCCGGGCCGCAAGCTGGTGGTGCAGATGGTCGAAACCTTCCAGGCGGGCGCCAAACCTTCGTTTGTGGAAAAACTCGAAGCGGTGGAGGTCGGCCAGTCAGCGGGCATGCCGTTGGCGCCGGTCATGATTTATGGCCAGGATGTCACCCATGTACTGACCGAAGAGGGTATTGCTTATCTCTATCGGGCGCGTTCCATGGAAGAACGCCGGGCGATGGTGGCGGCGGTGGCGGGCATTACCGATATCGGCTTAGGCGTCGATGCCAAGCGGGTGGCCGATTTGCGCCGCCGCGGCCTGGTGGTTTATCCCGAGGATATGGGTATCCAGCGCGCCGAAGCCAGCCGTTCGCTATTGGCCGCCGGCAGTATCGCCGACCTGGTTGAATGGTCCGGTGGGTTATACCAGCCACCGGCAAAATTCCGGAGCTGGTAATGGAAACACAGTTCTCGCAACAGCCTTTGCCTGCGGCCCTATTACGGTCCCGCCACGCCGAACGGCAGGCCGCCAGGCTTTCCGCGCTGGCGATGCGTTCACTGCTGGAAGAGGCCCGGCTCAGCCCTAAACCGGGTCTGGTGGATAGCCGCGGCGCCGGCGCGCATCAAGATCTCAATCTGGCCCTGATGGAGCGCTCCGCCCACAGTTTGCAGCCGACATTTTATCGCCTGGCCCTGCATAGCTGGCTGCGCCCGGCGGATGCGGCGCTGCGCCAGGAAATCGGCAGGCAGGGACGGTTGGGAGAGCGACATATGCTGGCCGCTACCGGCGGCGTCAATACCCATCGCGGCGCGATTTGGGCGCTGGGATTATTGGTCAGCGCCTGTGCGATGCTCGGCGGCACGGGCCCGGTGGCGATGATTACCGGCGGCGCGGCGCGATTGGCCGCCCTGCAGGATCCCTTCAGTCCCAAGGGTTTTAGCAAAGGGCAGCGTGCAGTCCAGCGTTACCGGGTGCCAGGCGCCCGGGAAGAGGCGGTATGCGGTTTCCCGCACATTACCCAGCGGGCTTTGCCGCAGCTGCGGCAAAGCCGCGGCGAGGGCGCCAGCGAACCGCAGGCCCGGCTGGATGCGTTAATGGCCATTATGTGCACCCTGACGGACACCTGCGTTCTCAACCGGGGCGGCATGCCGGCGTTAACCGCCATGCATCGGGGCGCCGCGGCGGTGTTGGCCGCGGGCGGCACCGGCCGGCCAGCGGGGCGCGACGCGCTGGCCGATCTGGACCGACGTATGCTGCGCGACAATGCGTCGCCGGGCGGCGCGGCCGATCTCCTGGCGGCCACCTTTTTCCTCGATTGGGTTAGCGCCTAATCAATTACATCATCAAGAGGATGTTATGGAACGAATTGAATTGCATTTTCCGGCTAGCGGCGCGTTACCCGCCAAGGCGCTGGCAGGCGTAGTCGGGTCCGGCGATCTGGAGGCTATCTTCCAGCCGGCCGCCGGCGGCAAGCTGCAGGTTATTATCCGGTCGTCCGTCGACGGCGGTCATCAGCGTTGGCAGCACCTGTTTGACCGGATCAACGCGGCGCGGCCGTTACCGGCCGGGCGGTTGGATATCAATGATTTCGGCGCCACGCCGGGCGTGGCCCGTCTACGTATTGAGCAGGTTTTCGAGGAGGCCAGCCATGTCTGACAGAATCAGTTTTATTGAACTCGGCGCCCGCCAGCGGGCGCGCGCCATGCTGGACGCAGGCAGCTTTCGCGAACTGCTCGGCCCCTACGAGCAAATTACCTCGCCCTGGCTGGAACCGCAGGGAATCGTGCCGCAGGCCGACGACGGCATGGTGGTGGCCAAAGGCACCATGGAGGGTAAATCCACGGTAGTGGTCGCCATTGAGGGGGCGTTCCAGGGCGGCAGCATGGGTGAAGTGTCTGGCGCAAAAATGGCCGCGGCGCTGGAACTGGCGGCGCTGGACTGGCGCAAGGGCATTGAAACCCAGGCGGTGTTGCTGCTGGAAACCGGCGGAGTTCGTTTGCAAGAAGCGAATCTCGGCCTGGCCGCGATTGCCGATATTCACGCCGCTATCGTAGATTTGCGCCGCTATACGCCGGTTATCGGCATTGTCGCCGGCACCGTGGGCTGCTTTGGCGGCATGTCCATCGCCGCGGCGCTTTGCAGCCGGCTTATCGTCACCCGTGAAGCCCGGCTGGGGTTAAACGGCCCGCAGGTTATCGAGCAGGAAGCGGGCATTGAAGAGTATGACTCCCGCGATCGGCCGTTTATCTGGAGCATGACCGGCGGTGAAGTGCGTTATCAGGCCGGCTTTGTCGATGCCCTGGTTGCCGATTCCCTGGACGAGGTGAAACGGACCACGTTGGACTTTCTGCGCCAGGGGATGCCGGTTCGGCTGCGCACTGACGATTACCGCTATTACCTGGACAAACTTAATCATTTCGACACGCGCCAACAAGTGGATAAGCCGCGGGTATTGGCGCTGTTCAACCGGGAGGATCGCTCATGAATACGACTTATCTTGGCCGGGGAGATTACTGGTTTTCCCTGCTGACCGCCGGCGCGCGGCCCCATGCGGGCCTGTGCGCCTCGGTTAAAGCGGCGGACGGCGAGATCGCCGGCCGGCCGGCACGCTATATCGCCGTGGTGCCCGATGCTGCTAATCATTTTCCGCGCGCCGCTCTTGGCGAGGTGGGCTTGTTGGAAGGCTGGACCTTGGATTGGGTGGTTAGCGAAGCCGTGGCGCAGGACGCCGATAAGGCCGAAAAGCGCGCTATCGTGGCGATTGTCGATGTTCCGAGCCAGGCTTATGGCCGACGCGAAGAGGCTTTCGGCATCCATCAGTCGCTGGCGGGGGCCGCCGCGGCCTATGCCAAGGCTCGTCTGGCAGGTCATCCGGTGATTGCCCTGATTGTCGGTAAAGCCATGTCCGGCGCTTTCCTGGCGCATGGCTACCAGGCCAACCAGCTTATCGCCTTTAACGACCCCGCCGTGATGGTTCATGCCATGGGCAAGGAATCCGCCGCCCGCATCACCTTGCGTTCGGTGGCGGCGTTGGAAACCCTGGCGCAAACCATTGCGCCGATGGCCTATGACATCGAAAACTACGCCACGCTGGGCCTGCTGGCGCAGCTATTGGATATAGCCCATCCCGACCAGGCCGGCGAAGACGAGATCCGGCGGGTGCGCGCCGCCCTGGCCGATGCCGTCGATAAAGCCGGCCGGCAAGGGGTCGATCTGTCCAACCGCCGGGGCGCCGACAACCGGCGCAGCTCCCAACTGGTCAGGGAACGTATGCGCCAGGAATGGTAGGGCGCCGTAGCAGCAGATAGCTATGCCGGGCAAGTGTCCCGGGTAGCGGTTCCGCCAACAGTACCGGCAACACCTGCCGCAATCCGATCGTGACCATATCAGGACCGGGATAGCCCTCCGGCTGTCCGGGCCCTGATGCATGCCGTAATCGGCCAGCGTAAAACAAAAAAATACATCGCACCGGTATCAAAACAAAAAAAATTTATCAGATTACAGGTGGTTATATGACATACATTATTATTCATGCCCTGGCGCCGATTTTTGTGATTATGTTGCTGGGTTTTTATGCCGGCAAGGCAAAAATGGTGGTAAACAGCAACGTTTCACTGCTCAATGTCTTCGTGATGGATTTTGCGCTACCCGCCGCGCTGTTCAGCGCCACGGTGCAAACTCCTTGGCAGGGCATACTCAGCCAGTCGCCGCTGATTTTGCTGCTAGTGCTCTCCATGTGGATAGCCTATGCCGCGCTTTATTTGGTTTGTGTCAAAATCTTCAAGAAGTCGCCCCAGGACGCGGCGGTGTTAACCCTAACGGTGGCCCTGCCGAACTATGCCGCGCTGGGGCTGCCGATTTTAGGCAGCGTATTGGGTGATAATTCCAGCACCTCGCTATCGGTGGCGGTTTCCATCGCCTGCGGCTCGGTGCTGATGACCCCGTTTTGCCTGCTGATCCTGGAACGCGAAAAGGCCCGTACCAGCGGCGAGAATCATGGTTCATCGCTGTTGTTGTTGCCGGTATTAATGTGGCGCTCGGTGACCAAGCCTATCGTTTGGGGACCGCTGCTCGGCGTGCTGCTATCGGCCATGGGCCTGAAAATGCCGGAAATCGTGCTGGCGTCCATTAAGCCCCTGGGCTTGTCCGCCACCGCCTCGGCGCTGTTTCTGACCGGCGTGATCCTTTCAGCCCGTAAATTGAAAATCAACGCGCCCGTGCTGGTCTCCTGCATAACCAAAAATCTGATCCAGCCCTTTATCACCTGGGGGTTACTGGTGGCGTTCGGCATTACCGGTCCGCTAGCCGTGACCGCGGTGCTGATGGTGGCCCTGTCGGCCGGTTTCTTCGGTATCGTGTTCGGTAATCGTTTTGGCGTACAGTCGCCCGACGCCGAGGCTACGCTGTTGATCAGTTCAATCCTGTGTATCCTGACCTTACCGCTGTTTATCTCTTTGACCGCCGGTTTGTAGCCGGCAGGAGCGATCATGATATCCATCCGAGCGCATGATTTGCTGTGGATCGACCACCCCGGCCATCTGCGCTGGCAGCAGCCCGCGCCATCGTGGGTTGTTGCCCACTGGTGCGCCGGATTGCCGCTGGTAGCGCGCCGGGATGTCGGCCGGCCGGATTTGCTGCCGGTGGGTATCCGGGGCGGGGAGCGCGCGCAGCGCGCGGCGGCCTGGGTAGCGCCCTCGGCGGTGATTTATCGGGTCAGTCCCGAGGCGCTGGTCGCCGGTCTTATTGCCGGCGACCAGCGGGCTGAATGGCAGCAAACGCCGGGCCGGCCGGTGGCCGATTTATCTCCCGAGGCGCGGGAGTTGCCGGTAATGCGGGCGTTGCTCACTTTGGCCGCCACGCGGTGGCCCTGGCGCTGGGGAGTCACCGGCAGTTGCGGTTATATGCTGGCCACCGGTTTAACCGTCAGCACGGCGGACAGCGATCTTGACCTGCTGATCCGTTGCCCGGACCCGCGGGCCCGGGAAGATTTCGCCCCGTTGCTGGCGGTCATCGCCGCTTTGCCGTGCCGGGTGGATATTCAACTCGATACCCCGATGGGAGGCATGGCGCTGCTGGAATGGCTGCGCGGCGCCAGCGTAATGATAAAAACCGACCGCGGCCCCGTGATGACCCGCGATCCCTGGGATGTTTCCACGGACCAGAGAACCTTATGAAAATTTTGCTGACATTTCCCGGCCAGGGACCGCAAGTTCCCGGCATGCTCCACGATCTCCCGGATACCGATGATGCCCGCGATCTGCTAAGCCGGGCCACGGCGGTCCTGGCCGAACCGGTCTTGCAACTGGACAGCCCAGCCGCGCTGCGCTCCACCCGCGCCGTGCAGCTATGCCTGTTTATCGCCGGCGTGGCCTATGCGCGGCAGGTATTGCACACCGGCATCGGGGTTGATTTTACCAGCGGGCTATCCATCGGCGCGTTTGCGGCGGCGGTGAGCGCCGGCGCTCTATCCTATGAGGACGGCCTGCGGCTGGTGGCGCTCAGGGGGGAATTGATGGAACAGGCTTATCCGCGGGGATATGGCCTGTCGGCGATCGCGGGGCTGACGCAATCGCAAATAGAACGCATCATTGCGCAGGTGCACAGCGCGGATCTGCCGGTGTATCTTGCCAATCTCAACGCCGACGATCAGTTCGTCATCGCCGGCAGCGAAGCGGCCATGAGCCGGGCCTGCGAGCTGGCGCGCGGACAAGGCGCCAGCCGCACCCGTCGTCTGGCGGTAAGCGTACCGTCCCACTGCGAACTGCTGAACGAGCCGGCGCATAAATTGGCGAACGCCATGGCGGGGGCGGTGTTGCAACGGCCCGGCATCGCGTATTTAAGCGGCAGCACCGGGCGCGTATTATGGCAGCCGGAACGCATCGCCGAGGATCTAGCGCTGAATATGGCGCGGCCGGTGCATTGGCTGGATGCCATGGTCAGCGCCTATCAGCGCGATGTGCGCCTGGCGATCGAAATGCCGCCGGGGGCGGTGCTGACCGGCCTGACCAAACGGGTAATGGAGCAGGGCGAGGCGCTGGCCCTCAGCCAGAACCCACTGTCGTTAATCAAGACGCTGGCCGGACGGTTGACGGGGCGGTGACGGCTGTTTCGGCGGCCGTGGCGTCGCCGGCATCACGGTGGCTGAGCGCATACATCCTGCCTTCGGCCACCAGCGCCAGCATCTCGGGATCGCGTTCGCGGCTGCGGGCGAAGACCAGCGCAATGGTCTGGCGCATCTGGTAAGGCGCCGCCAGAGTCAGCAGGCGTACCGAATGCTCGTAAATCCGCTTCATCCGCCCAGGCAGCAGGGTATGGCCGACCCCTGCCTGTACCAGATTAATCATGGAAAAAATATCGTTAACCCGGGTGACGATCTGCGGTTCGAATCCCGCCACGTGAAACGCTTCCTGAAAGCCGTGATAGGTGGCGAAACCTTCGGTCAAAGAGACAAATTTTTCGTGCCGGAAATCGCGCAGATCCGCCGGCCCGGCCATAACGGGGGATGACGATGACGGCGACGCCAGGTAGATATCATCCTTGAATAGCGGCAGGGTTTCAAAGTGGGCCGGGTCTATTTGTGTGTCGCTGATCGAAATCAGAATGGCATCCAACTGCTGATCTTCAAGCTTGGCCAGCAGATCCTGATTTGATCCCATCAACAACTCCAGCTCCAGGGCGGGCCGCCGCAATTTCAACCCCATGATCAACTGCGGAATAGTATCTAGGGTCAGGGAATACATGGTGCCTAATTTCAGTCGGCCCTGGCCGATGCCGCCGCATTTGCGGGTTTCCTCGATGCCGCGGCGCATCAAATCCGAGACTTCACGCGCATATTCCGCCAGGGTTTCCGCGGCGGGCAGGGGGGTAAGGTTTCGCCCCTGATGGACAAATAAAGGACAGCGCACGCCCTCTTCCAGCGTGTGCAGCGCGCGATGAACGCTCACCGTGCTTAAACCCAGCTGTTCGGCGGTGCGGCTGATATTACGTTTATCCATGAACGCCAGAAAGATTTCCAGCTTGCGAAAGGTGATATCGTTATCAATCATACGGCAACGTCCATCCCGACGGATTCATTTTAGACCGGCGCCGGGCAAGTCTGAGCGGCGTTTCCCGCAACTACGGCAGCGGGAAAAGCGCAGGCGCGATCACTGGGCGTATTCGAGCCAAAAGAATTGATAAGGTTCCAGGCTCAGGGGCGCGCCTCCCGTAAAGTCCCGATAACTTATCACATCATGGTAATGCCCGTCAGGCAGGGGGCAGGTAATGATCTTGGCGCTTAA
>NZ_DASWOM010000144.1:0-4910 GCF_036398755.1 Acerihabitans sp.
GGCGGCTTCCTGCTGGCGGCTGGAGGCCTGCTTTACGCTGACATACAGCGTTTGGCCGTCGGGCGACAGGGCCAGGCTATTCGGGTGCACCGGGGTAGCGATGGTGCGCAGCACGTTATAGGTCTTGGCGTCGATCACGCTCACCTGTCCCGCCTGGCGGTGGGTTACATACACTTCGTTGCGCGCCGGGTTAAACAGCACCGCCAGCGATGCCGGCACGTCGATTTTCGCCAGGATATTACCGTTGCGGGTATCGGCCACCAGCACCTGCGGCTGTTTGGAATCGGTGATAAACGCGCGCTGCGTCGCCGGGTCCAGGCTGAGGTTGAGGAAAAAGTGTTCCGTCGCGGTTTCATCGAGCTTCTTACGCAGCACCACTTTGTTGGTGACGGTGTCGATGGACAGCAGTTCGTTGTCGGCATTGGTCACGTACAGGCGTTTCGCCGCCGCGTCCAGCGCCAGCCCTGTGCCCATTTTGCCGATATCCTCCAGGGTGGCGCGCAGGGTCAGGGTCGCGCCGTCCACCACCCATATCACGCTGGACTCGCCCAGTCCGGCGATATACAGGGTATTGGTCTCCTGGTCCACCACCAGCTCACGCGGCGCCAGCGGCTTGACGGTTTCTGAGCGCTGGCGGCCATCCAGCACCAGCCGGCCTTTTACCGCGCCGGTTTTAGCGTCGATGGCGGTGACGGCGCCGTCGACGGTGTTGCCGAAGTAAAGGGTATCGGTCTTGGCATTAATGGCGGCGCCAAAGGGTTTGATATCGTTGTGGATAATCTGGGTGATATCCAGCGTGGCCGGGTCGAGGCGATACACCACCCCGCCTTTGTCCAGCTTGCGGCTTTGCGAGGTTGCCAGGTAAAGCGCGTTACCTTGCGTGCTGTACGCCATCTCGTAAGCGCCTTTGCCGACAGGTTTGCGCAGCGGCTCCTGTGCCGCCCACGCACCCTGGGCCAGGGTAAACAACAGCGCGCCAACCAGCAGCAGCGGATACGCCGCGCGTGGTCCCGGTCGTCCGCCGGAAGTCGTTATCACGTCCATACTATCTCCATTTCAATGAATTGATGTTGCCGCCGGACCAGCGCCAGGCAGCAAAAGTGGTTTCACATTGCATCAATAAGCAGCCAGAGCCGAGACGTCATGGCGTCTCGATTTTTATATGAGAATAATAATCATTATTTTTTAAAAAGGGGAGCAATTTGTTGCGCTGAGGCCGGATCGGCCGCCGCGTTGCCTCTGCTGTTTACTTTCCTGTCGGCGCCTACCGGCTCATTCTAGCAATTGATCATTACCCGCGGCGGGCAGTAATGCCGACCATGTTGGGTTTACTGAGTGTTAATATGGATTTGGGACCAGCCATGGGGATTTGCGCCATGCCGCCGGTTCATGGTTACGACGCGCGGTGATTAAACAAAGGCCTGCAGCAAACATGCGCATCCCGGCGCGGTAGGCATCGGCAATCATCATCCAAGACGGTATAATGGGCGAAAACGTTAGCAATGCTCAAGGAGAAGAGAGAATGGTCGCCGTTTACGTTGATGGGGAAAATAAAACCGCACAGCTCGCTGACTGGACCTTGCGTTACCACAACGATAAAAAATGCCTTCAACTCACCTGTCATTTCCCATCGGGAAAATCCTTTACCCGGCCGTTCAGCGTCTGCCGTGTTGAACCCACCGCCGTCGCCAATGGCACGCTGCTGATCAAGAAAGGTCAGCCCAATACGCAAATCATCGACCGTGCGGAGATAATCGGTAATAAATACGCCCTTATTTATTATCCGCACGCGGAACGATGCTATGTGATGAAAGCGGATGATGTGCAGATCCTGCCTGCGACATCGTTAAAAACTGCCGACATTTTTACCTATTTTCGCGAGGTTGCCCAGCAGCGGTTTCTCCGCGCCGGCCATGACAAACAGCCCATAGCTAAGAACATATTGCGCGAGTTAGATAAAATCGTGGCCCATCCCGATACGGCGCTGGAAGCCTACTGCCGCGGCAAAAACGAGACGCGGCGCGTGCCGGACCGTTTCATCTACCCTTTCGGCCTGAATGAAAGCCAGATGAAGGCGATTGAACAGGCGTTTAGCACCCAGATTTCAGTCATCGAGGGACCGCCGGGAACCGGAAAAACCCAGACCATCCTCAATATCCTCGCCAATATCCTGATTCACAATGGCAGCGTCGCCATCGTCTCCAATAACAACACCGCCGTAGACAACGTTTACGAGAAGCTGGCGAAGGTGAATCTGGATTATGTGGTTGCCCGATTGGGCAGCGCGGATAATCGGCTCAAGTTCTTTTCCAGCCAGCCGGAGGCGCCGCAGGATGCTCCCGCGCCCGCACCTGAAATCAGCGTCATCACGGACCAGATAATCCGGTTGAAAACGCATCTCCGCGCCCAAAATGACGCGGCGCAGCTGCGCGCTGAGATTGATGAGCTGGGCATTGAAGAAAAATATCTCGGCCAGTGGCTGCGATCTCACGGCATCACCAATCATCCTGACGTTGAACATTACAGGCTAAATCAACACAAGATCACCGATTTGATGGCCTTTATCCAGTCACTGGCGGCAAGCCGTATCGGCTTGCGCGACCGGCTGACTCTATTGCTGAGGTTTGGCATTGTCAAAACGCAACCCTTGAATACCGCCTGGAAACGTCAGGCGATGTTCTTCGCCTTGCAGCGCAATTACTATGCCACCCGTTTGCGCCAGGCGCGCGATGAGCTGGCAATAAACGAGCAGGTTTTACAGGACCATGATGTAGCAGGCTTGCAGCGAAGCTTGACACAAAATTCGATGGCGTTTCTACGCGCGCATCTTTGGCAATCCATCGTGCCGAATAACCATCTAGACGACAGTAACTACCAGAAAGATTTTGCCGATTTTTTAAAACGCTATCCGGTGATGGGCAGCAGCACGCATTCCATTATTAATTCCCTGGCCGCAGGCACCTTGCTGGATTATGTCATTATTGATGAGGCGTCGCAGCAAGACATTGTTCCAGGGATACTGGCCTTGGCCTGCGCCAGAAACGTCATTGTGGTGGGCGATCGCAAACAGCTCCCCCATGTTCCGGAAGATGTCGCCCTGCCCGCCCCCGCGCCACACTATGACTGCGTCAGCCACAGTTTGCTGGATTCGCTGCTGGCGCTGTATGGCGATGCGCTGCCGGTCACGTTGCTAAAGGAGCACTATCGCTGTCATCCCAAAATCATCCAGTTCTGTAATAAGCAGTTTTATGACAATCAGTTGATTGCCATGACGCGTGATGGCGGCGAACCTGCGCTGTCGTTAGTGGTTACAGCCAAAGGCAACCATGCGCGCCACAACAGCAACCTGCGTGAACTGGAGTCGTTAACGGCGCTGGAATGGGACGCGGCGGACAGCCGCGGCTTTATTGCGCCCTACAATGCCCAGGTCAATCTCTCAAGCCGCACCCTGCCGGCCGATTTTGTCAGCGCAACCGTGCATAAGTTTCAAGGACGCGAATGCGAAGAGATTGTTTTTTCCACCGTATTGGACAAGAAGGCCAACCGCCAGTCGCTAGCCTTTGTCGATAATCCACAGCTCATCAATGTGGCGGTTTCACGCGCGCAAAAACACTTCACGCTGGTCACCGGCGACAATGTTTTCGCTGCCAGCAATCAGCATATCGCCGCGTTGATCCGCTATATAACCTACTACGCGGATGACGGCCAGGTGCATTATAGTCCGGTGGTCAGCGCATTTGATTTGCTCTATGAGGAATACGACCGCTCATTGGAACAGCTCAAAGCCCGGCTCAATCCCGACGACTCAGGCTTCCGCTCTGAACAGATCGCCGCGCAATTGATCGGCGACGCCTTGAAGCAACCTGCTTATCGCGCCCTCACGGTGCACGCCCAGGTTCCGCTCAGACAATTGATCGCCCGCGCGGATAACCGTTTCACTGCCCGCCAACTGGACTTTATGGCGCAGGGCGCAAGCTGCGATTTCGTTTTTTATTACCGCGTTGGAAAACAACCTTTAGCCGTGATCGAGCTCGATGGCGGTTATCATGACAACCCAGAGCAACGCGAACGCGACGCGCTGAAAGATACCATTCTGGACGTGTGCGGCATTGCCCTGTTGCGGTTGAAAACGATCGATAGCCGGATTGAAGCTAAAATTGCGGCGTTTCTGACGGCGGTTATGTTGGAAGATTCCCTCGAGGAAGGCGCGCTGTAGCCGGCATATTTATCCTGGAAAAAGTTTTGTTATAATCTCGACAGGCCGGTTCGAAGCTTGTTCAAAACGCCTACACGCGAAATTTAGCCATGATTTTTCTGGCAGTATGCAGAAGACGCAGGGTATGAATTTCATTGGCGGCTACGTGGACTGCCCCTGGGATCGTGGACATTCCCGGCCCCCGCACAGACATTTGGCTATTGTCTAGCAAAATGGTTGCAATATCACGTTATGAACCTAAACGACATTTAATCGTTGCTGCACAAAAAACAGATGGAGAGACAGGTCAAGCAGAACAAATCGCAACCAATATGGTTGGCAAATTCAAATGACAACCATATCGGTTGTCGAAAAACCAACAAAATTCATGGACAATCAAGCCTTATTAAAATCCAGAGTTAAAACTGACGTGTGAACAGGGCTACTTAAGATCCGATCGCACATATGCGGTTTTCAGTGCCGACACATCATTGCTGCAGCGATAAAAGCCGCGCCCGATATAGGGGAGCGGTATGTTAAGTTGCGAAATCATGGTCAGAAAAACCGGCCCTGTAGCCGACGGGTTAAAGCGCCGTTTTCTAGTCTGCCACATTTCAGCAGTTGGTGGTCATTTTGGTGGCCTTGGCAAAAGGCAGCACCTTATTTACATCATTTATCAACCAGCTACTGACAGAGTCGCTCCCAGTCAGAGGAG
>NZ_DASWOM010000145.1:0-7130 GCF_036398755.1 Acerihabitans sp.
ATCTGTTGGTTTGGCGACAACGCGTAATAAACTGTAGCAGGAAAGGAACAGCATGACAGATGTAACCGTAAAATCGCTCGCCGCAGAAATTCAGACTCCGGTCGATCGCCTGGTACAGCAGTTTGCTGATGCTGGTATCGACAAGACCGAAGCCGATTCTGTGACCCAGCATGAAAAACAAACGTTATTAGCGCACCTGAACCGTGAGCGGGGCAGCGCGCCGAATAAACTCACTTTACAGCGTAAAACCCGTAGTACCTTGAATATTCCGAGTACCGGCGGTAAAAGTAAATCGGTGCAGATAGAAGTCCGCAAGAAACGCACGTACGTGCAACGCGATCCCCAGTCCGCTGAACAGGCGGAAGCGGAAGAGCTGGCTAAACGTGAAGCGGAAGAACTGGTCCTTCGTGAGGCTGAGGAGCGTGCTGCGCATGAAGCCGCCGAAAAAGCCAAGCATGAAGCCGAAGAAAAAGCAAAACGTGCGGCCGACGATAAAGCCAAACGTGAGGCCGCTGATACAGCGAAGCGTGTGGCAGCGGAAAGTGAAAAATTGACCAACCAGCAGACCAATAATATGACCAAGTCACCACAGGCGGTCGAAAAAGCCCGCCGTGAAGCCGAGGCCGCTGAACTTAGACGTAAAGCGGAAGAGGAAACGCGTCGCAAGGTTGAAGAAAGTGCACGCCTCGCTGTCGAAGAAGCCAAGCGGATGGCGGAAGAAAACGGCGGCACCTGGGTTGCCACGCCGGAGCCGACGGAAGAAGACGCCAGTGACTACCACGTCACCACCTCTCATCACGCCCGCGAGGCGGAAGATGAAAACGACCGTAAGGTCGAGGGCGAGCGTCGCGCCCGCACGCGCGGCGGCAAGGCGACCAAACAGAAAAAAACCAGCCGGCTGTCCGAATCCAAGGCCGACCGTGAAGAAGCCCGCGCCGTGGGCCGTAAAGGCAAGCGCAAGCCCAGCACCCTGCAGCAGAGCTTTAACAAGCCCGCACAAATCGTTAACCGCGATGTGGTGATAGGCGAAACCGTCACCGTTGCCGAGCTGGCCAATAAAATGGCGGTAAAAGGCTCGCAGGTTATCAAGGCGATGATGAAGCTGGGCGCCATGGCGACCATCAACCAGGTTATCGACCAGGAAACCGCGCAGCTGGTGGCCGAAGAAATGGGCCATAAGGTGATCCTGCGCCGCGAGAACGAGCTCGAAGAGCTGGTGATGAGCGACCGCGACATTGACGCGGCGGCAGAGCCGCGCGCGCCGGTGGTGACCATTATGGGCCACGTCGACCACGGCAAGACCTCGCTGCTCGACTATATCCGCTCCACCAAAGTGGCGGCCGGCGAAGCCGGTGGCATTACCCAGCATATCGGCGCCTACCATGTGGAAACCGAAAACGGCATGATCACCTTCCTGGATACCCCCGGACATGCGGCGTTTACCGCCATGCGTGCCCGTGGCGCCCAGGCAACGGATATCGTGGTGCTGGTGGTGGCGGCGGATGACGGCGTGATGCCGCAGACCATCGAGGCCATCCAGCACGCCAAGGCGGCCAAAGTGCCGGTTGTGGTGGCGGTAAACAAAATCGATAAACCGGAAGCCGACCCGGATCGGGTTAAAAACGAATTAACCCAGTACGGCGTTATTCCGGAAGAATGGGGCGGCGAAAGCCAGTTCGTCAACGTGTCGGCGAAATCCGGCGTCGGTATCGACGAACTGCTGGACGCTATCCTGCTGCAGGCCGAAGTGCTGGAACTGAAAGCCATCCGTAACGGCATGGCCAGCGGCGCGGTGATCGAGTCCTTCCTGGACAAGGGCCGCGGTCCGGTCGCTACCGTCCTGGTGCGCGAAGGTACGCTCAATAAAGGCGATATCGTCCTGTGCGGCTTTGAGTACGGCCGCGTGCGCGCGATGCGCGACGAGCTGGGGCGCGAAGTCTCCTCGGCCGGCCCGTCGATCCCGGTTGAGATCCTCGGCCTGTCCGGCGTGCCCGCCGCGGGCGATGAAGCCACCGTGGTGCGTGACGAGAAAAAAGCCCGTGAAGTTGCCTTGTACCGTCAGGGCAAATTCCGTGAAGTCAAACTGGCGCGCCAGCAGAAGTCCAAGCTGGAAAATATGTTCGCCAATATGACCGAAGGCGAAGTCTCCGAGCTGAATATCGTGCTGAAGGCAGACGTGCAGGGCTCCACCGAAGCGATTAGCGATGCCCTGGAAGCGTTGTCCACCGCCGAGGTTAAAGTCAAGATCGTCGGCTCCGGCGTCGGCGGCATCACCGAAACCGATGCCACCCTGGCCGCGGCGTCCAACGCCATCATCCTGGGCTTTAACGTCCGTGCCGACGCCTCCGCCCGCCGGGTGGTTGAAGCGGAAAGCCTGGACCTGCGCTACTACTCGGTTATCTATGACCTGATTGACGAAGTCAAACAGGCCATGAGCGGTATGCTGGCCCCGGAATACCGTCAGGAAATCATCGGCCTGGCCGAAGTGCGCGACGTGTTCCGCTCGCCGAAGTTCGGCGCCATCGCCGGTTGTATGGTGACGGAAGGCGTGGTGAAACGTCACAACCGTATCCGTGTGCTGCGCGACAACGTCGTTATCTATGAAGGCGAACTGGAATCCCTGCGTCGCTTCAAGGATGACGTCAACGAAGTGCGTAACGGCATGGAATGTGGTATCGGCGTGAAGAACTACAACGATGTCCGTCCGGGTGATGTGATTGAAGTCTTCGAAACCATCGAGATTCAACGCACCATCGATTAAACCGTCGCGAACATTTATTGATGCAAAGGGGGCTTATGCCCCCTGTTTTGTCTGGAGAAATTATAATGGCAAAAGAATACAGCCGAACCCAGCGTGTCGCCCAGGAGATGCAAAAAGAAATCGCCATCATCCTGCAGCGCGAAATCAAGGATCCCCGCGTCGGCATGGCCACCGTGTCCGGCGTGGAAATGTCACGCGATCTGGCGTATGCCAAAGTGTTCGTGACCTTTCTCAATGACAACGATCCACAGCAGATAAAGATCGGCATCACCGCGCTGCAGGACGCCTGCGGATTTATCCGTAGCCTGCTGGGCAAGGCCATGCGCCTGCGCGTCGTGCCGGAACTGACGTTCTCCTACGATAACTCGCTGGTGGAAGGCATGCGCATGTCCAACCTGGTCAGCCAGGTGGTGCAAAAGGATCGCGCGCGTCGCAGCGAATCCGAACCCGACGAGGGCGTCGAGGGCAAGGAAGACTGATGGGCCGTCCAAGTCGTCGCGGTCGCGATATTGACGGTATCGTATTATTGGATAAGCCGATCGGTCTGTCTTCCAACGATCTGCTGCAAAAGGTCAAGCGGCTGTTCCACGCCAATAAGGCCGGGCACACCGGCGCGCTGGATCCGCTCGCCACCGGCATGCTGCCCATCTGCCTGGGGGAAGCGACGAAATTCTCCCAGCACTTGCTTGATGCGGACAAACGTTACCGCGTGGTGGCCCGGCTGGGCCAGCGCACCGATACGTCCGACGCCGAGGGCGCCGTCATCAGCGAGCGCCCGGTGGCAATCGATCAGGCTGGGCTGGAGCGGGCATTAGAGCGTTTTCGCGGTGAAACGCCGCAAACGCCCTCCATGTATTCGGCGCTGAAATACCAGGGCAGGCCGCTGTACGAATATGCGCGCCAGGGAATAGACGTACCGCGTCCCACGCGTATGATTACCCTGTACGCGCTGGAGTTGATTCGCTGGGATCAGGAAAGCCTCGAGCTGGAAATCCATTGCTCCAAAGGCACTTATATTCGCACTATCGTCGACGATCTGGGCGAAATGCTGGGCTGCGGCGCCCATGTGATTGTCCTGCGCCGCCTGGCGGTGGCGCGTTATCCGGCGGATCGCATGGTCACGCTCGATCGGTTGCAATCGCTCACCGCCGCCGATCCGCAGGCCCCCGCCACCCTGGCCGCGCTTGACCGTTTGCTGCTGCCGATGGACAGCGCGGTGGAGGATATGCCCGAGCTTAATTTGCCGGCGGCCATGGCGGGCCTAATCAGAATGGGCCAAACAATAGCCACGACCGACGCGACGCGACCGGGCATGGTACGGTTGACCGAAGGGGCGGAGAAGCGCTTTTTCGGCGTGGGGGAAATTACTGAAACCGGCCTGGTCGCCCCCAGGCGGCTGGTGGCCGAACCGCGCGTTTGAATGAGTGCGCGCCTTGCGATCGCGGTGCGCTAAGAGTAGAATAGCGCGGCTTATGAATGGGGTTGCTGAATTAGAGATCGGCGCCTGTGTATTTCACAATAAATCTGGAGTGTTATAATGTCTCTAAGTGTTGAAGCAAAAGCGAAAATTGTTACTGATTTCGGCCGTGACGCCAACGATAGCGGTTCCACTGAAGTGCAGGTTGCTCTTTTGACCGCGCAAATCAGCCATCTTCAAGGCCATTTTGCCGAGCATAAAAAAGATCACCACAGCCGTCGTGGCCTGCTGCGTATGGTTTCACAGCGTCGTAAGCTGCTTGACTACCTGAAAGGTAAAGATGTCGCACGTTACACGGGCCTTATCGAGCGCCTGGGTCTGCGTCGCTAAGCCAGACAGTTTCGGTAGAAAGGGGCCTTATGTGGCCCCTTTCTTCTAGTAGGCAGCAATAACCTTTACCGTTAATGTGTTATTGCTTAAGTAGATTCTTCAATTGCTGAAATACGCGCGGCTAATGAGAGACTTTATCCAAAGGATAAGGATTGTCATTAGTCGCGAGGATGCGATAAGAAGATGGGTTAGTCATCGGTGAGTTTTTGTGATTATGCTCACCCTGAAAAAGGATATCATTTTGCTAAATCCGATCGTGCGCAAGTTTCAATACGGCCAGCATACCGTCACCCTCGAAACCGGTATGATGGCTCGCCAGGCGACCGCCGCCGTGATGGTCAGCATGGACGACACCGCGGTCTTCGTTACCGTGGTCGGGGCCAGGCAGGCCAAACCGGGACAAAGCTTTTTCCCGCTGACCGTAAACTATCAGGAACGTACTTATGCCGCCGGGCGTTTCCCGGGCGGCTTCTTCCGTCGCGAAGGCCGTCCCAGCGAAGGCGAAACCCTGATTTCCCGTCTGATTGACCGTCCCATCCGCCCGCTGTTTCCGGAAGGTTTCCTTAATGAAATCCAGGTGATTGCCACCGTGGTATCGGTCAATCCCCAGGTCAGCCCGGATATCGTGGCGATGATTGGCGCTTCCGCCGCCCTCAGCCTGTCCGGCATTCCATTCAGCGGCCCGATTGGCGCGGCGCGCGTCGGTTATATCGATGGCCAGTATGTCCTGAACCCGACCATGGCCGAACTGGCCGTGAGCCGCCTGGACCTGGTGGTCGCCGGCACCGCGAATGCCGTGCTGATGGTCGAATCCGAAGCGCAGCTGCTCAGCGAAGACGAAATGCTGGGCGCGGTGGTGTTTGGCCATGAACAGCAGCAGATTGTCATCGACAATATCAATGCGCTGGTGGCCGAAGCCGGCAAACCGAAATGGGAATGGCATGCGCCTGAGGTCAACGCCGCCCTGCAAAGCCGCGTTGCCGAACTGGCGGAAGGCCGCCTGGGCGATGCCTACCATATCACTGAAAAACTTGAGCGTTACGGCCAGGTCAACGCCATCAAGGCAGATGTGGTTGCCGCTCTGCGGGCGCAGGACGATAGCCTGGACGAAGGCGATATCAAGGAACTGCTGGGCAATCTGGAAAAAACCGTGGTCCGTAGCCGCGTGCTGCGTGGCGAACCGCGTATCGACGGCCGCGAAAAAGACATGATCCGCGGCCTGGATATCCGCACCGGCGTATTGCCGCGCACCCATGGCTCAGCCCTGTTCACCCGCGGTGAAACCCAGGCGCTGGTTACCGCCACCCTCGGCACCGAGCGCGACGCGCAGAATATTGACGAACTCACCGGCGAGCGCACCGACCGTTTCCTGCTACACTATAACTTTCCTCCTTACTGCGTTGGCGAAACCGGCATGGTCGGCTCACCGAAACGTCGCGAAATCGGCCATGGCCGTTTGGCGAAACGCGGCGTGCTGGCGGTAATGCCGAAAGCGAACGAGTTCCCCTATACGGTGCGTGTGGTCTCGGAAATCACTGAATCCAATGGTTCCTCCTCCATGGCTTCCGTTTGCGGCGCGTCATTGGCGTTAATGGACGCGGGGGTGCCGATTAAGGCGGCCGTGGCCGGCATTGCGATGGGCCTGGTAAAAGAAGGCGACAATTTTGTGGTCCTGTCGGATATCCTGGGTGACGAAGATCATCTTGGCGACATGGATTTCAAAGTGGCCGGTAGCCGTGAAGGCATAACCGCGCTGCAAATGGATATCAAGATTGAAGGCATCACCCGCGAAATCATGCAGGTGGCGTTAAACCAGGCCAAAGGCGCGCGCCTGCATATCCTGGGTGTTATGGAACAGGCGATAAGCATACCGCGCGGCGATATTTCGCAGTTCGCGCCGCGTATCCATACCATCAAGATAAGCCCTGACAAGATCAAGGACGTGATTGGTAAAGGCGGCTCGGTGATTCGCGCGCTGACCGAAGAAACCGGCACCACGATCGAAATCGACGATGACGGTACGGTGAAGGTTGCGGCGACCGACGGTGAAAAAGCGCGTCACGCCATCCGTCGTATCGAAGAGATTACCGCTGAAATTGAAGTGGGTCGCATCTATAATGGTAAAGTAACCCGTATCGTTGATTTTGGCGCCTTTGTGGCCATCGGCGGCGGCAAGGAAGGCCTGGTGCACATCTCTCAAATCGCCGACAAGCGCGTGGAGAAAGTGGCCGACTATCTGCAAATGGGTCAGGAAGTACCGGTCAAAGTGCTGGAAGTCGATCGCCAGGGACGCGTGCGTCTGAGCATCAAGGAAGCTACCGCGCCTGGTCAGGATCAAGTTGTACCGGAAGTAGAATAATCAGCACGAAAGTAGAGTAGAATAACTGTTAGCGCATTTTACAGCTCCTTACCGGGTAAGGAGCTGTTCGTATCACAAGGGCGGGACGCCTTGTGTTAAGCCGATGGGGGACAGGACGTTCATCCAATGTTTTTCTTCGGGAGTGGGAAATGAGGCCTTACTTGCGCTGGTGGTTCGTTGCGATGGCGTTTATGCTGGCAGGA
>NZ_DASWOM010000146.1:0-12898 GCF_036398755.1 Acerihabitans sp.
CGGTCAGCCCGCCGTGGGCCACAGCGCCACGGTCTGGCGGGCGCCATGGGTTAACAGCGTCTGATAGGCCTGTAGCACCCGCTCGATAAACCGCGGACTGGCGGGCAGGTCATCGCCGAACACCGCCTGCAGGGAGAGCAGGGCGTGCACCCGTTCCTCACCCTGTGCGCTTTGCGCTACCCGTTGCTGCAACTGATCCAGCAACGGATCGCTGACCTCGATGGCCTGTCCCTGCTCGTCGACGCCGCCGACAAAACGCATCCAGCCGGCAACGCCCAGCGCCAGGTAATCAAAGCTGTCGCCACGGTTTAAATGCCAGCGGATCGCGTCCAGCCAGCGCTGCGGCAGTTTTTGCGTGCCGTCCATGGCAATTTGCCAGGTGCGGTGTTTGAGTGCGGTATTACGGTAGCGCGCTATCAGTGAATCGGCGTAGGCCGCCAGGTCGACATCCAGGGTGCGCAGCGTAGGCGCCTGTTCCGCAATCATCAACTGCCGCGCCGCCGCCACGAAATGCGGGTCCTGCATGCAGTCGCTGATATGCTGGTAGCCGGCCAGATAACCCAGGTAGGCCAGGAAGGAGTGGCTGCCGTTAAGCATGCGCAGCTTCATTTCCTCATAGGGCAGAACATCCTTGACCAGCTCGGCGCCGACCTTTTCCCAGGCGGGACGGCCCTGGACAAAATTGTCCTCGACAACCCACTGGCAAAACGGCTCGCAGGCCACGCCGGCCGGGTCGTTCACTCCCAGCAGCGTCTGGATTTTCGCCAGGGTTTCAAGGGTTACCGCCGGCACGATGCGATCCACCATGGTGGACGGGAAGGAGGAATTGCCTTCAATCCATGCGGCAAGGCCGGCGTCCTGCAGCGCGGCGAGCTCAAGCACCACATTGCGCGTAACGTGGCCGTTTTCCGGCATGTTGTCGCACGACATCACGCTAAACGCCGGCAGGCCACGCTCCCGACGCAGCTTAAGCGCGGCGACGATAACGCCGGCCACCGACTGCGGTTCATCGGGATGGGCCAGGTCATGCTGGATAAGCGGGTGCTGCTGGTTGAGCTTGCCGCTGGCGGGGTGGTGGCAGTAGCCTTTTTCGGTGACGGTGATCGAGACGATGGCGATGTCCGGCTGCGCCATGGCGTCAAGTATGGCGCCGATGCCGTCGACGCTTTGGTGCATGGCGCGTTTTACCGTGCCGACCACCCGGCAGCTCCAGCCCGCATCGGCCATTTCCGAGACCGAATACAGCAGGTCCTGATGCTGGATATCGGCGATTTGCTTCTCGCCGCCAATCAGGTTGACCTCGCAATAGCCCCAGTCGCTGCCGTGCTCGGCCGCCAGCCGGTCGGCATAGACTCCCTGATGCGCGCGATGGAACGCGCCGAATCCAAGATGGACGATACGCGTCTTGATGCGGGCGCGATCGTAGGTCGGCGTAATGACGCCCTCGGCCAGGGGACTTGTTGCTGATAATGTCGTCATAATCATAGGCTCGATAAAAGAATGATAAGGGTTTCAGGCTGGTTGCCGGCTATATCAATTAAAATTTCAGGATAACCTTGCAGCAATGGCGCTGATCTTTCTCAAAAAGCGTCAATGCGGCCTCCACATCGGCCGCATCCATATAATGGGTAATCAATTTGGCCACATCGATCTTGCCCTGCACCATCCACTCGATAACCTGTGGGAAACGATGGCTGTTCAGGCGCGAGGTGAATATGGAAATTTCCTTACTGGTGATGCTTTGCTGCGTCACGCTGCTCGCCTCGCCGGAAAAGCCCAGCAGGCCGATGCGCGCCGCCGGCGAAGCAAGGTTTACCGCCTCCTGCAAAATAGCGGGATGGCAGGCGGCGTCCACCACAATCGTTGGGCGGACATCCTGCTTTGCCAGTTCGTCCTGTAATGACAGGTCGGCATTATTAATCACCTGGTCGGCGCCGCAGTCAAGCGCCATCGCAAGTCTTTCCTCAATGCGGTCGACCACGATTACCCGGCTAACACCATACACTCCTTTTAGCACCTGTACAGCGGTAAGGCCCATCGGACCGGCGCCGTACACCAGCGCCACGTCGCGCGGGGCGGGTTGCAAAAAGGCGGTAATGTTGGCGGCAATGGTAAACGGCTCCACCATGCTGGCCACCCGGTCCGGAATTTCCGCCGGAATAACATAAGCGTTTTTGGCCGGCGCGCAGGCGTAATCGCTGAAGCCGCCGTCGCGGTGCACGCCGATAACCGACAGCGCGGTACAGACATTGGGCCGCCCGACCGAGCAGGGATAACAATGGCCGCAGCTGACCACCGGGTCGACCGCCACCCGTTGGCCAATACGGTCCGGGCTTACGCCCGCGCCCACCGCGTCGATTTCGCCAAAAAACTCATGGCCGATAACGCGGGGATATTTGGCGAAAGGGTTGTGCCCATGGTAGATATGCACATCGGAGCCGCAGATGCCGGCGTATTTTACCCGCACGCGCACTTCGCCGTCGGCGGGCTGCGGGATCTCGCGCCGCTGGATCGCCAGTTTACCCGGTTGTTCGATAACTACACTGTTCATGGCCGCTTCTCCCGTTACCAGTTCCATAATGTGCCGTCTTCCAGACGCGCCACCGGTAAATGAGCCGGTTCATAGGGGTATTTTGCCGCCAGTTTTTCATCAAACTCGATACCCAGGCCCGGCTTGTCGCCCGGATGCATATAGCCGTCGTCAAACGTCCAGTTATGCGGGAACACTTCCAGCATCTGTTCGCTGTAGCCCATATATTCCTGCACGCCGAAGTTGGGCACCCACAGGTCGAAATGCAGCGCCGCCGCCATGCAAACCGGCGACAGATCGGACGGACCGTGCGAGCCGGTACGCACCTGGTAAAGCGAGGCGAAATCCGCAATCCGGCGCATGCCGGTAATGCCGCCCGCATGGGTAATGGTGGTGCGGATATAATCGATCAGCTGCTCTTCGATAAGCTGTTTACAATCCCAGATACTATTGAACACTTCGCCCACCGCAATCGGCGTCACGGTATGCTGGCGGATCAGGCGGAAGCTGGACTGGTTTTCAGCCGGCGTCGGATCTTCCATCCAGAACAGGCGGTAAGGTTCGACGCTTTTACCGAAGCGGGCGGCCTCGATGGGCGTCAGCCGATGATGCATATCGTGCAGCAGATGTTCGTTAAAACCGAATTTTTCGCGCACGGCGGCGAAGAGTTGCGGGGTAAAATCGAGGTATTTTTCCGTCGACCACAACTGCTCTTCCGGCCAGCTGCCCTTGGTGGCCGGCTCATAGGCCAGGCCTTTGCCCTTGGCCATGCCGTAGGTGGTTTTCATGCCGGGCACGCCGCACTGCACGCGAATGGCCTTAAAGCCCATTTCCTGATGTTTGGCGTAATCGTCCAGCACTTCGTCTATGGTATGGCCGGTGGTATGGCAGTACACCATCACGCCGGTGCGCGACGCGCCGCCCAACAGCTGGTACAGCGGCATATTGGCGGCCTTGGCCTTGATATCCCACAGCGCCATATCCACGGCGGAAATGGCGGACATGGTCACCGGACCGCGCCGCCAGTAGGCGCCTTTATAAAAGAACTGCCAGATATCCTCGATTTGATGGGCGTCCCGGCCGATAAGCTGTGGACAGACATGATCCTTCAAATAGGAGGCAACCGGCAGTTCGCGGCCGTTAAGCGTCGCGTCGCCAAGCCCCGTGAGGCCGTCGTCGGTGGTGATTTTCAACGTCACAAAATTTCTGCCGGGGCAGGTGACAAAGACTTCCGCTTTTACAATTTTCATCAATATGACCCTTAGCAACACACAAGGTTAATCTATAATCAATGCATACTACCATACAAGTTGTGGTAGTGCTTTTTTGCAACATTGATCACATTTTTACGTTAATTCCGCAATTTCACACCATCGGCCCTGCCCATCAACACCGCGCTTTAACCGCGCCCTGTTAAAGGGCGCCTCACGCTCAGTGTTTGGTCCAGTCCTGGTATTCTTTTTTCAGCCGCAGCGGCGCCGTTTCCGGCATCATCGCCAGGCCGATCACCGAGACCACCCCCAGCACCGTCACATATATCGCCAGGCCATAATAATGACCGCCGGTGGCCTGCAGAATTTTAACCGCCACCAGGCCAAGCACGCCGCTGCCAATCAACGAGCCGATTTGCCAGATAAGCGCGATGCCGCTGCAGCGGATATGGGTCGGGAACAGCTCGGGGAAAAACGATGCCTGCGGCGCGTAGCACATGCTATGTCCAACGGTCAGCACCAGGATCATCACCAATTGGGTCAGCCAGAAGCTGTCCTGGTTAATGGCCAGGAAAAACGGCACGATCATGATAACCTGCAGCAGCGCGCCCGCCATATAGACGGGTTTGCGCCCCAGGCGGTCGGACAGATGCCCCATCAACGGAATGGCGAGGACCTCCAGCGCCACGGCGACAATCATGGTTTCCATCAGCAGATTGGTATTGAGATTATTGGCCTTGACGTAGGCCAGCACAATCACGGTAAACATGGCGAACACGCAGGCTTCAATCAGTTTGGCGCACACTCCCTTGACGACGATGCCGGGGAAATCGCGGATAACCTCCATCACCGGCCGTGATTCCCGGGCTTTGGTGGCGCGGATTTTGGCGAAGACCGGCGACTCGTCGATGCGCAGGCGGATAAACAGTCCCACCACCACCAGCAGCAGGCTGAGCAGGAAAGGAATGCGCCAGCCGAAGCTCATCATCTGGTCGGGGGACAAGGTGGCGTTCAGCGCGGCAAACAGCGCCAGCGGCAATAAAAAGCCCACCGGCGCGCCGATTTGCACCCAGCTGGCAAAATAGCCGCGCCGGGCGGGCTGGGAGTACTCGGCGGTCATCAGCACAGCTCCCGCCTGTTCTCCGCCTACGCCGAAACCTTGCAAAATCCGGATTAAAATCAGCAATACCGGCGCCCAGAAGCCGATTTTTTCATAGGTGGGCAGCAGCCCGATGCAAAACGTACCGAGGCCGACGATAAGAATGGTGATGACCAGCGCTTTTTTACGGCCCACTTTATCGCCGATATGGCCAAAAACGATGCCGCCGATGGGACGGGCCAAAAAGCCCACCGCATAGGTGGCGAAAGCCGCCAGGGTACTGATCAGCGGGTCGGTGCTGGGGAAAAACAAATGACCGAAAAATAATACCGCGGCGGTGCCGTAGGCAAAAAAATCGTAATATTCCGCCGCCGTGCCGATTGCCGACGCGCTGGCAACGCGGCGTATCAGCGATTGGGCGTCTTTATCGCCAAGCATTTCTGTCTGGGTCGCCATATTTCCACCTTTCAATATCGGGATGTCATGCCGGATGGCACCATGCTGGAGGGGCAGCGAAAGGAAACATAAATCTGAACCTACTACCATACAAGTAATGAATGCAAAATTTCAGGTATCGATCACGTTTTAAGGGGAAACCGCTTTCAGCGCGCGGGTCAGCGCAAGCTCCGCGACGCGCCGGCTCAGGTGACCAGGGTATCGACGCGGCCACGCGCCGTCATGGCGCTGCCCATGCCCGCGGTGATGGAAAAGACGACGGCGATGATCTGCGTCGGGGTCAGGGTTTCCGACAGCATAAAAAAGGCCACCAGCGCCGCGACGGCCGGCTCCATGCTGACCATGATGCCGAAGGCCTTGTGCGGCAGCCGTTTCAAGGCGGCCATCTCAAGCGTCATCGGCAGCGAACTGGATAACAGGGCAATAAGCAGTCCCATGGCCAGCAGGTAGGGGTGGGCAAGGATCGCGCCGGCGTCCATCATACCCACCGGCAGGGTGACCATCGAGGCAAAGACCAGGCCGACGGCCACGGTTTGACCCGAGTGCAGATGGCTGATGGTTTTGCCGAAGACAATGTACAGCGCCCAGCAGAACGCGGCGGCCAGCGCAAACAGCACGCCGGTCAGCGGCAGCCCGCTGTCGTTGCCTCGCAGCGGCAACAGCAGCAACACGCCGGCGACGGCCAGGGCAATCCAGATAAAGTCACTGATTTTGCGGGAATAGAGTACGGTCACGGTCAGCGGCCCGACAAATTCTATCGCCACCGCCAGGCCGAACGGGATACTGTCCAGCGCCAGGTAAAAGCACAGGTTCATCATGCCAAGCGTCAGGCCGTACAGGGCGATAAAGTGGTATTCGCGCCGGGTGATTGACGCCCGCCAGGGACGCCACAGCAGCAATAACACAATGGCCGAAAAGCCGGTTCTGAGGGCGGTGGTGCCGGTGGCGCCTATCAGGGGAAACAGCAGTTCCTTGGCAAGCGAGGAACCGACGCTTAGCGACAGTATGGAACCCAATACCAGCAGAAAGGGAATAAGCCTGGCGGCGGTGGACGATGGCATAAGACTTTCCCTTTTATTAGAAGATTCAATCCGGAGGTGTACGCCGGTAAGCCTGCGGTCGGCGCCGGTTCAAAGATCGTCCAGCGGCACCTGCTTAAGGAGTTCCACCCGTATCAGCAGCGCATACAAGGGCTGCAACCGGGCAAAATCCCGCTGCAGGCGGGTAACCAACTCGGGTGAAAACAGGGATTCCATGTGGTGGTCCGTCGTCATGACGGCAAAGGACTTGCGATTGTACCAGTTCGCCAGCGCCGGATCCTGGCCTTTGATCAGCGGCCGTTTATAGCTTTCACCGGCCAGTTCGAACGGCGCGCGCGCGCAGGCGGCGGCGCGCGCGAACTCTTCCGGCTGGCGCAGCATCAGGTGGCGAAAACGGTCCATGGTGGCTTTGCTGGCGGAGTAATAGCCCAGGCCATAATGAAAAAAGTCGGGGGTGATTTCGAAAAAAAACACCGGCGCGTCGGTCCATTCCTTTGAGTGGCGTTTAAAGGTGAGCCACATGCGATTGCGAAACAGCGATTTATCGCGGGAAAAGCGGGTGTCGCGGTACATGCGCGAGAGCGTCTTGCCCACCGCCGGACGCGTTTCCACCTGGTCGTCAATGGCCAGCATTGCCGGGGCCAGGTCTTCGACCAGGGCGCGAAAAGGCGCCAGCAGATGCTGCTGGTAAACCCCGCGATGGGACTCGAACCACTCTTTATTGTTTTCCTTGACCACCTGTTGCAAAAAGTTCAGCCCGGTGGGTGTAAAACCCTGGAAAGACGACGACGGCACAGTAGATATCCCAATAGTATATGGACGGTTTTTCCGTGGTTAGCCCAGACATTGTGGCGAGTCGGTGGTGGTCTTTCAACCTGATTTTCCGGCGGGTGGTAATAAAAGCAATAACGCCATTTCCTGAATCGGTATTAAAAAAGCGTCCGGCGCTAAAAGCCGTGTCAAACATTGTTACAATAAAACATACATTATCGCTGACTACGGCGGGAATCCAGCGACGGGCGGGAAAACAGTTGATGTAGATCAACACAACCGCTGAGCCGTTTATTTCTCTTTTTAATTAAATTAAGACTGCATTACTATGGTGGCCAAGGCACCGGCTGGCAAAGGAATGGCGCGGCCCCGGCGGCATCCAGGCAATAAATTAATAAGCTGGAATGACTCCCTTTACCTATTTATTTTCTACCCTTTCAGTTGACCATTTTGGGTCAGGCAATCTTTTGTTCAAATAAGAATTATTAACAATGAAATCATTTTTCAATTTGATTTCAACCTCGCCTAATTAACTCAACTATAGGAAGAGTCCTGGTGAAGATAAAAACGTCTTATGGCCTGAGCTGGCTACCACTAGTGGTGATTGTCGCCATCGCGCTGGCGCTGTGGCCGCTTACGCCGCCCGTCGGCCTCAGCGCGGCCGCCTGGCATTCCGCGGTAATTTTTGTTGCCACCATCGTCGCCATTGTCGCCAACGTCCTGCCCATCGGCGCCATCGGCATTATCAGCATCACTATTTTTGCCCTGACCTATGCGGCGGGGGATAAAAGCGCCAGCGGCGCCATAGTAACCGCCCTCAGCGAGCTGAACAGTTCGCTTATCTGGCTTATCGTTGTCGCGTTTATGATTGCGCGCGGCTTTATCAAAACCGGGTTGGGCCGGCGAATCGCCTTGATGCTGATTCGCCTGTTGGGCAAGCGCACCCTCGGCCTGGCCTACGGGCTGGCTTTCGCCGACCTGCTGCTGGCGCCGGCCATGCCCAGTAATACCGCGCGCTGCGGCGGGGTTATTTATCCCATCGCCGATTCACTGGCGCGCAGCTTTAATTCGCATCCGGAAGACGCTTCGCGCAGCAAGATCGGCACCTTTCTGATCGTGTGCATCGGCAACGTCAACGATATTACCTCCGCGCTGTTTATGACCGCGTATACCGGCAACCTGCTGGCGGTAAAACTGGCGGCCAATGCCGGAATCCATATCACCTGGTTCGGCTGGTTCATGGCCGCGCTGCTGCCCTGCGTGGTGTCGCTGCTTATCGTTCCGCCCTGCATCTACTACCTGGTGCGGCCGGAAATCAAAAAGACCCCGGACGCGCCGGTGTTCGCCGCCGCCGAGCTGGACAAAATGGGACCGCTGGGCAAAGGGGAGTGGTTAATGCTGGCCACGGTGCTGCTGCTGCTGGTGCTGTGGATTTTCGGTACCTGGTTGGGTATCGATCCGACCACCGCGTCCTTTGTCGGCCTGTCATTCTTACTGCTGACCGGGGTGCTGACCTGGGAAGAGATAAAAAGCGAAAAGGGGGCCTGGGACACGCTGGTATGGTTCGCCGCCCTACTGATGATGGCCAACCAGTTGAAAAACCTGGGATTCACCACCTGGTTCGGTGATTTAATCGGTGCCAATATCGGTCATCTGATGGCGGGAACCAGCTGGGTCTGGGTACTGCTGCTGCTCAATGCCGCTTACCTTTATACCCATTATTTCTTCGCCAGCGGCAATGCGCAGATTGCGGCGTTGTATGCAGTGTTCCTGGCGGTCGGCATGACGCTCGGCATTCCGGTGCTGCCCATGGCCTTTATGCTGGCGTTTACCAGCAGTTTGTATTGTTCCTTAACCCAATATACCCATGCGCGCGGGCCCATCCTGTTCGCCGCCGGCTATGTGCCCACCCGGGTTTGGTGGCGTACCGGCTTTGTCGTAAGCGTAATCAACCAGATTATCTTCATGGGCGTTGGCCTGACCTGGTGGCGGGTGCTGGGGCTATACTAAGCCTGCCGGCCCATCTGGTGTGCCCGTCCCGGCATTGTCATCGCGGGGCGGGCTGTCACCGGCAGGCGCCGCACCCAGGGACGGGTCGGGCGTCGACCTGAGCTTGGGGTATTTTTGCAGCCAGCGGCCGCTGGCCATACGCCAGTAAAAAAACGCGCCGCGCACGATCCAGTCCAGAAACATGCCCAGCCAGATGCCCACCACGCCGAAACCCAGTACGATGCCAAGGGCATACCCCGCCACGATACGGCAGCCCCACATGCCGAGCAGGGAAATCCACATGGTGAAACGCGCGTCGCGCGCGCCCTTCAGGCCGGCGGGCAAGACCCATGACGCGGCCCAGAACGGCATAAACGCGGCGTTAAGCCAGACCAGGATTTTCACCACGTGGATAACATCCTCCTCGCGGGTATAAAATGCGGCCAGCAGGCCGGCAAACGGCACCGACAAAAACGCGATAAGCGATAATCCCAGGGTGGACAGCCAGAAAATATGTTTTAGCTGGCGCTCCGCCTGGCCGCGTTGCCGTTTTCCCAAACGCGTGCCGACGATAATGGTGGAGGCGGAACCCAGCGCATTGCCGGGCAAATTTATCAGCGAAGCGATGGAGAAGGCGATGAAGTTGCCGGCAATCACATCGGTGCCCATGCCCGCCACAAACACCTGGGTCAGCAGCTTGCCGCCGTTGAACAGCACCGATTCAATACTGGCGGGAATGCCTATGCCCAGCACTTCTTTCAGGATGCTGGTATCCAGCCGGTAGAAATAGCTTTTCAGCGAAATTTTCAACGCCGGGTTAAAGCCCGTCATCAGCACGTAAATTACCCCCGCCGCGCCGATATAACGGGTAATGGTCAGCCCCAGGCCGGCGCCGATAAAACCCAGCCCCGGCCAGGATGACACGCCATAAATCAGCATCGTGCTGATGACAATGTTGAGGATATTCATCCCGCCGTTAATCAGCATCGGGATTTTGGTATTACCCGCGCCGCGCAGCGCGCCGCTGCCGATAAGCGCAATCGCCGCGGCCGGATAGCTCCAGGCGGTGATTTTCAGGTAGCTAAGCGCCAGGATTTTCACCTCCGGCGCGGCGCTGTCGGCAATCATATCGATAATATTACTGCCGTAAAATTCAATCCCCAGCGCCAGCAGCACGGCGACCACCGTCATCAGCGCCAAGGATTGCCTGGCCGCCGCGCGTGCCCGCTGGGGATTGAGTTTTCCCAGGCTGAATGCCACCACCACCGTGGTGCCGAGATCGACCGCGGCGAAAAAGGCAATGATTACCATATTAAAACTGTCGGCCAGCCCCACACCCGCCATGGCTTCCTTGCCAAGCCAACTGACCAGGAAGGTGCTCAGCACCCCCATCAGCAATACGCACATGTTTTCGAACAGAATAGGCACCGCGAGCGGGGTTATTTCACGCCAGAACAACACCCGATAGGAATGCCGTTTGGGATACCACGCCGTACGCTCGATGGCGTGCCGCAGGGTTACTGTGATGTTTTGCAAGATAGTTCCAGCTGTAGAAAAGGAGGGGCGCTTTAAATGATGATGGTAAAAGACCTGTGAATTTGCAAAGTCTTTTTAATCACCAGATGTGACGGGGCAGAGTGGGAAGGTCAAATAAGCGGCGCGCGCACCAGGGATTGCAACACGTTTAACGGCGCCAGCCCGGGATTGCGCATGGCGGCCACCGGCAGCAGAAAAGTCTGTTCAAGCAGGAATTGCCCGCCCATAGCCGCGTGGGGCGTTTGATCGGAAAAACAGATCCAGGTGCTGCCCGGCGGGAAATCCATCGTCCGCTGCGGCCCGTCGCGTTGATAGTCCGGATCGGACTTCATGGCGTCATGCAGCTGCAGCATTAGGTGATCGTAACGGCTGCGGCGGGTTTTGGTGATGCCGACGGCGTTTAGCCACCAGCTCGCCAGGGGATAATAGCGCTTGAACCTCGGCAGGAAACGCCGCGCCAACTGGGGAAACGGCTCGCCGACGCGCCAGGTGCGGCTTATGCCAAAGGGGTTGATATTGGTAAATATGCGCAGGATGCGCTCGCCGCGATTGGGCCGCGAGGGAAAGGCATCCACGTGCAGGCGGCTGTCGTCCTTGCGCCAGGAGGCCCTGGCGCGCCATTCGGCGATCTGATGCAGGCGCAGGGTGCCGGCCGGGCTGTGGCAGGCGGCCGGATAGGCGGGCAGCAGCGATGCCAGCAGGGCGAGGCATGACCGGTGATAGCGCTCAAGCAGCTGCCGCGCCGCCGGGCGCTGCTCCGGGACCGCCACGCCGTCCAGCCGGTCGCCGTCGGGGCGATAGCTGATATTTTTGCGGTTCGGCTCAAGCAGGGCGGGATCCAGCAATGCGCTTTCCTGCGCGGTCAGCAAAAAAGGCAACCGCGGTAAATACAGGATTTTACCCTGTTCCAGCGCGGCGATGGCGGCGGCCGTGTCTTGCTCGCCGGTGTTCTCGTTCCATTGCTGGTTTGGCAGCGTCATAACGGCAATATCAAGGGCCATCGGATTCGGCATGAAGTATCCTGGTAGCAATACGGGAATAAATACCGGCGCGCCGGTTATATTATCGACGGCCTCGGCTATTTAAAAATACCTGTATGAAAAATACTCTTATCGGGTGCGTTTTTACGGGCTCTGGAGCAAAAATCGGCCTTTTATTCAGCGAATAATTATAATGATAATTGCACCAAAAAAATAAACGGCTGCTAAACAAAGGTCAGGAAGTCTCATCATTGTTGCCTTTGTTATCACGCCCAGGGCGGGAAAGGACGCGGCAATGGGATGGAGGTAAAATATTGGCTATAGTACCTTTAATCATTATTTATCTATTAGCTGTCATCGTTATATAATTCCTTTTAACCAGATGTGCCAAGGTTCATTAAATCCATAACGGCCGCCAGCACGGCGCGCGGCGCTTCCTGGGGAATATTATGCCCGATGCCCGCTAATAAGCGCCGCTGGTAATAACCGGAAAACTTGCCGCGATCGGGATCGTCCGCCTCTGGGCCGGCCATGCCCGTTTCGAGCCCCGCGCCGACGCCGTCGTCCAGCCCGCACAGCGATATGGTGGGCACCGCGATAACCGGCCGGCGTTGCAGTCGATCCTCGATCGGCTCAAGCTTGGGATCCCCTTCGGCATAACCGTACCGGTGCCGGTAGGAATGGATAACCACGTCGACAAAATCCGGGTTATCAAAAGACGCGGCGGTTAACGCATAGCCGGCGTCGGTAAAATGCCAGCCGGGCGACCATAACCGCCACAGCAGGCGGCACAAGTCAGCGCGGTTAGCCGTCAGTCCCGCCCGGCCGCGCGGGGTATGGAAATAATACTGGTACCAATAGCGGTACTCCGTCTCGGGATCCTGTGGCGCGGCGGAGGCGGCGATATCCTGGATATTATATCCGCCCGCGGTTACCAGGCCGCTGACCCTGGCGGGCCAAAGCGCGGCGACAATACAGGCCGCGCGCCCGCCCCAGTCATAGCCGGCCAGGACGGCCCGCTCCAGGCATAACCCGTCCAGTAAATCCAGCAGGTCCTGGGCGAGCGCCGCCTGCTGGCCCGAGCGCCTGATGCCGTCGTCAATAAAACGGGTAGGGCCATAGCCGCGCAGGTAAGGGACAATCACCCGGCAGCCCCGCGCGGCAAGCGCCGGCGCCACGTCATCATATGCGCGCGGATCGTAGGGAAAGCCATGCAGCAAAATCACCGCCGCGCCGTCCCGCGGCCCCTGTTCCTCATAGGCCAGGTTGAGCATGGGCGTGCGCAC
>NZ_DASWOM010000147.1:0-30186 GCF_036398755.1 Acerihabitans sp.
ACCGGTGCCGATATTCCGGTGGATGGCGGATGGGCGCAGGTGTAAACGCGCGTCGCGAAAACGTAAATGATATTATCCGCAAGGGGTGCCTGGGACGGCAAATGTTAACGGTGTATGATGTCATCATGAATATAAAAACACTTCCCCAAAACGGGCTAAGAGGCCCGGCCGAGCATAGCGTCCGCGATCAAATCCTGCTGGCCGCCGATCGGCACTTCAGCCATTTCGGCTATGGCAAAACCACGGTATCCGACCTGGCGAAAGCCATTGGTTTTTCCAAGGCCTATATTTATAAGTTTTTCCCGTCTAAACAAGCCATTGGCGAAGCCATTTGCCACCAATGCCTCGAGACGGTGATTAACAAGGTGCAGGAAGCCCTGCGGGAGGAGGAACCGGCCGCCCGGCAGTTGCGCGTGCTGTATAACACCATCGCCGCCGCCAGTAGCGAACTGTTTTTTAGCGAACGGCGCTTGTATGACATCGTTATCTACTCCACCGGGGAGGCATGGCCATCATCGCGGGCCTATGAGGCCCAAGTGCGGGAATTATTGAAAAATATTCTCCAGCGGGGTAGGGATAGCGGTGAGTTCGAGCGGGAAACCTCGCTGGATGAACAGTGCCGCGCCATTTTCCTGGTGATGGAGTCTTTCGTTAACCCATTGTTATTGCAGTATAAACTCGAGGGTATGACCGAAGCCATCGAGGATCTTGTCCGGCTGGTGGTGCGGAGTTTAACGGCACGAAGTGACCATTGACTTATTTGGTCACTAGATGTCAGACTCTATCTTCCGTTTTCCCGGAGGATAATCATGTCTCTCAGCCGTCCCAGGATGTCCCCTCTATTGATAATGCCGCTGGCGCTGTTCCTGGCCGCCTGCGGTCCCGCGCAAGCCCCGGATGCCCGCACCGGGTCGCCCCTGGTGCGTTATGCCGTGGTGCAAAACGTTGATCGTGCCGAAAAAAGCTACACCGGCACCGTCGTGGCGAAGGTGCAAAGCGATCTTGGTTTTCGCGTCGCCGGAAAGGTGGTGAAGCGATGGGTGGATAACGGGCAAACCGTGACGCGCGGCCAGCCGTTGATGCAGATCGATCCCACCGACCTGACGCTGGCCACCCTGGCCCAAACCGGTGCGGTACAGTCCGCCCGCGCGCTGGCAAACCAAACGTCGGCGGACGAAAAGCGCTACCGTGCGCTGGTGGATAAAGGCGTGGTGTCGCGCTCCGCTTACGATCAGGCGAAAGCCGCCGCCGATTCGGCCCGCGCCCAGCTCGGCGCCGCGCAGGCCCAGGTGGAGGTAGCCCGCAACCAGGCGGGTTATTCACTGTTAACCGCCGATGACGACGGGGTAGTGGTGATGACGCTAAGCGAACCGGGGCAAGTGGTGGGCGCCGGGCAAACCGTGGTGCAACTGGCCCATGCCGGCTCCCGTGAAGCGGTGGTTTACCTGCCGGAAACCCAGCGTCCCCCCCTCGGTTCGGCCGGGCGGGCGGCGTTATATGGCGACAATCGCCTGACGGGCAGGGCGACATTGCGCCAGCTTTCGGACGCCGCCGATCCCCAGACCCGCACTTTCGAGGCGCGTTATGTGCTGTCAGGCGCCATCGCCGCCGCGCCGCTGGGCGCTACCGTGACCGTGCAACTGCCCGATCCCGCGGTTGACGGGCAGGTCAGCGTGCCCCTGAGCGCCCTTTATGACCAGGGGCAAGGTCCCGGCGTCTGGTTGATAAAAGGCGACCGACCGACGGTGGACTGGCAAAAGGTGCAAATCGCCGGCTTGACCGACGAGAGCGCCACGCTGTCCGGCGGATTAACCCCCGGCGATCGTTTTGTCGCGCTTGGCGCGCATCTTTTGCATCAAGGCGAACCGGTACGGTTGGACGTGGACGCCATTAACGGGGCGGCGAAATGAGCGGTTTTAATCTTTCCTCCCTGGCGGTCCGCGAGCGCGCCGTAACCTTGTTTCTTATCATCGCCATATCCGCCGCGGGCGCCTTCGCTTTCCTGAAACTGGGGCGTGCGGAGGATCCCAGTTTCACCATTAAGGTCATGACGTTTATCACCGCCTGGCCCGGCGCCACGGCGCAGGAAATGCAGGATCAGGTGGCCGAGCCGCTGGAAAAACGAATGCAGGAGCTGAAATGGTACGATCGGAGCGAAACCTTTACCCGGCCCGGCCTGGCGTTTACCACCGTGACGCTCAAGGACTCGACGCCGCCGGCGCAGGTACAGGAGGAATTTTACCAGGCGCGTAAAAAACTCGGCGACGAGGCCGCTAACCTGCCGGCCGGGGTTATCGGGCCTATCATCAATGATGAATATGCCGATGTTACCTTCGCGTTATATGCCCTGAAGGCCAAGGGCGAACCGCAACGGCTGCTGGTTCGGGAAGCGGAGACGCTGCGCCAGCGGTTGCTGAATCTTGACGGCGTCAAAAAGGTCAATATTATCGGCGAGCGGCCGGAGCGCATATTCGTTGAGTTTTCCTACGCCCGCCTGGCGACTCTTGGGGTCTCGGCGCGCGCGATATTTACCGCCCTTAATGCCCAAAACAGCGTGACGCCGGCCGGTTCCATCGACGCACGGGGACCGCAAATCGTTATCCGTCTCGACGGCGCGTTCAGTAACCTGCAAAAGATACGCGACACCCCTATAGTGGCGGCCGGCAGAATCCTGCGGCTTTCAGACGTGGCCGAGGTGCGGCGCGGTTATGAAGATCCCGCCACGTATTTAATCCGCAGCCAGGGGGAACCGGCCCTGCTGCTGGGTATCGTCATGCGTGACCGCTACAACGGCCTGCTGCTGGGCAAAACGCTGGAGCACGAGGCGGCCGCCATCTCCGCTGAAATGCCGCTGGGCCTGTCGTTTAGCAAGGTGACCGACCAGGCGGTGAATATCGCGGAATCCTATAACGAATTTATGCTCAAATTCTTCGTGGCCCTGGCGGTGGTGATTACCGTAAGCCTTATCAGCCTGGGCTGGCGGGTGGGGATAGTGGTGGCGGCGGCGGTGCCGCTGACGCTGGCCGGGGTGTTTATTATTATGCTTGCCACCGGACGCGACTTTGATCGCATCACTCTCGGCGCGTTGATATTGGCGCTGGGCCTGCTGGTGGATGATGCGATTATCGTTATCGAAACCATGGTGGTGCGCATGGAGGAAGGTTTCGATCGGGTTTACGCCTCAGGCCAGGCCTGGGTAAGCACCGCCGCCCCGCGGCTGGCCGGCGCTCTGGTCACCTCTATCGGACTGATGCCGGTGGGGTTCGCCGCCTCCAGCGCCGGCGAATACGCCGGCAATATTTTTTGGATAGTGGCCTTCGCCCTGCTCACCTCATGGGTCGTGGCGGGCGCGTTTACCCCTTATCTCGGGGTGAAGCTGTTGCCGGAAATCAAACCGGTTGCCGGCGGCCATGGCGCGATATACGGCACGCCGCGCTATCGCAGGTTACGCCGGTTCATCGCCCGGTCAGTGGCGCACAACAAAAAGGTGGTACTGGCGGTGGCGGGACTTTTCCTGGCGGCCTTTTTAGGCATGGGTGCGGTTAAGCAGCAGTTTTTCCCTGTTTCCGATCGCCCGGAAGTGCTGCTGGAGGTGCAAATGCCGGAAGGAAGCACCATTGAATCCACCAGCGCGGCGACGGCAAAAGTGGAGGCCTGGCTGAAACAACAGCCCGAGGCAAGCTTGGTGACCTCGTATATTGGCCAGGGCGCTCCGCGATTTTACCTGGCGATGTCGCCGGAGCTGCCCGACCCTTCGTTCGCCAAAATCGTGGTGCTCACGGCGAATGAACAGTCGCGCGAGGCCTTGAAACAACATGCGCGCCAGGCGGTGGCCGACGGGCTGGCGCCGGAGGCCAGGGTGCGGGTGACGCAACTGGTGTTTGGTCCGTATTCGCCGTTCCCGGTGGCTTTCCGGGTGATGGGCGCCGATCGGGATAAGGTGCGGGATATCGCCCGGCAGGTACGTCAGGTGATGCTCGATAACGCTAATATGCGCCAGGTCAACACCGATTGGGGCGAGCGCACACCCACGGTTCATTTTGTGCTGGATCAGGATCGCCTGCAAGCTTTCGGCCTCAGTTCGCAGGACGCCGCGCAGCAATTGCAATTTTTACTCACCGGCGTGCCGGTCACCCAGGTACGCGAAGATATCCGCACCGTGCAGGTAATAGCCCGCAGCGCGGGCGCCGAGCGGCTTGACCCGGGCAGGTTAAGCGCCTTTACCCTTATCGGCGGCCAGGGACAACGGATACCGCTTGATCAGATTGGCCATAGCGCAATTGTGCTGGAGGAGCCGATTATCCACCGTCGGGATCGCATGACCACCATTACCGTGCGGGGCGATATTGCCGAAGGACGGCAACCGCCGGAAGTCTCGCTGCAGGTGCTTAAAAGCCTGCAGCCGATCGTGGCCAAACTGCCCGCCGGCTATCGCATTGAAACCGGCGCCGCGCTTGAGGAGGCCGGCAAGGCCAATACCGCCCTGGTAGCCATCTTTCCGTTAATGCTGATTTTGATGATGATCGTGATTGTGTTCCAGGTGCGATCGTTATCGGCCATGGCGATGGTATTGCTTACCGCGCCGCTGGCATTGGTGGGAGTGGTCCCGACGCTGCTGCTGTTCAATCAGCCGTTCGGATTCAATACCATTTTGGGCCTGATAGGCCTGGCCGGTATCATCATGCGCAATACCCTGATTTTAATAGGGCAAATCCACAGCAACCAGCATGAAGGCTTATCGCCTTATGATGCCGTGGTGGAAGCCACGGTACAGCGGGCGCGCCCGGTTATCCTCACCGCGCTGGCGGCGGTGCTGGCGTTTATTCCGCTGACGTTCTCGGTGTTTTGGGGATCGCTGGCGTTTACGCTGATTGGCGGCACCCTAGGCGGTACGGTGTTGACGCTGGTTTTCCTGCCGGCACTCTATGCCGCCTGGTTTCGCATCAAGCCACCGGTCGCCGCCGAACAGGAATTTTCCGACTGAGCGTGTTGGCGTGGCCCGCCCGCCGAGTTAGCGTTCCCCCCTTTCCCACCCGGTGGGGGGCGGCGCTACGATCAACGATCAAGGCAGCAGGCCATTGTCACGGTACGCTTCTATTGTCCGGTCATACACCATGATGTCGTTGCGGCTGCGGGCGACAAGCTGTGCGCCTTCAACGGCGGCATAGATGGCCAGGGCATGGGACTGGAGCTGCGCCGACGGCTTTTGCTCCCGGCCGATTGCCAGCGCGCGGGCCAGCCATTTCACATTGACCTCGGCAAACCGTACGACTTCGAGCTGTACTTCCCGCGGCAGCTCGTCATGTTCCGCGGCCAGAATCCCGCACATGCACATCCGGTTTTCGTTGGCGAGCGCGGCGCGGAACACGGCGGTATATCGCGCCATAAACGCACCGGCGTCCCGGCTCATGGCGAGGGACTGCTCGAGGTGGTCATCCATTTCTTCCGTGTAGCGCCGTGCCAGTTCGGCGCCCAGCGATCCTTTGGTCGGGAAGTGGTAATGCACGCTTGAGCTTTTGACGCCCACGGTACTGGCAATATCGCGAAAGCTCAGGGCGGTGTAGCCATTGGCCTGAATCATCAGGCGCGCAATCGCCATAATTTTTTCCCTTGTATCCGCCGTACCCATATCGCTGGTCTCCCTTTTCTGATGTAACGATTAATAAATGTTGACGTGAATAATAGCAAGCCTTATTGTCTATCTATCGATAGGTAAACAAGCATTGGCTAATGTTGTCATCCGCCCTAACCGGGCTTTAACCCGCTTGCTCTATACAGGATGCAAAAATGAAAATTTATGATACTCCCGGTTTTCCCAATCCGCTCCGCGTACGCATTGTTCTCGCCGAGAAAGGCCTGCTTTCACGGGTTGAGTTCATCAATGTTGACCTTGTCGCCGCCGAGCATAAACAACCGGCGTTCCTGTCCATCAATCCCGCGGGTACGGTGCCGGTGCTTGAATTGGAAGATGGTACCTTTATTTCTGAATGCACGGCCATCACCGAATACCTCGACAACCTGGAGGGCAATCCAACCCTGACGGGCAGGACCGCGCGCGAGAAAGCGGTCATCCACATGATGCAAAAACGCGCCGAGTCCTGGCTTATCGATGCCATCGGCATCTACTTCCATCATGCTACCCCAGGCCTTGGCCCGGTGCTGCGGGCCTATAAGCGCCCGCAATGGGAAGGCAGGACCGAATGGGGCCAGATGCACCGAGAGCAGGCGGAGGCCGGTCTAGGCTACTTCGAGAGCGTGCTGCGGGGGCAGCCTTATATCGCCGGAGAATCGTTTTCCATGGCCGACGCCACCGTTCTCGGCGGGCTGCTGTTCGCGCATTACGCCGATATTCCCGTGCCGGTGGAATACCGCGCGCTCTTGGCCTGGAAGCAACGCATGTACCAGCGTCCGAGTGTGGCCACTCAATGCTTTGGCGATACACCGTCTATATAATAGACATTACCGTTGGCGGCGGGGAGCAATCCGGCAATATCGGTAAAGCGCGCGTTATAGCGTTGCCGGTAAATGGAGAGTTCATCCGCCTGCGGCTCGAGCTCACGCAGAAACGACAGCGCCAAACGGACATGTTTATGCGTAAGTTCAGTGGGCAGCCGCGCTTTATGCAGCACGGAATGCCAGAACGCCAGGCTCTCGTCGGCATCATCGACAATAAAGGTTTGGTAGATAAGGAGTACGCCCGCCGCGTTGCCTAAATGGGATTCGCTGTTATGCAACACATAGCTGACGAACTCCGCGCCGGCGGTTTTTCCCATTTGGCTTATCATGGACTCCACGTAGACCGGCGCAATGTTCAGCCGTTTGGTCAACGCCTGCGACGCCCGGCGGGAATCGGAGTTGACTATGCGAAAACCGACAAGAAAAACGACAACCAGCGTTGCCAGTATAAGCCAAATCATGGGACGTCCTTAAGCAAGCCAGGGTCCATCATAAGTGTAAATCACGCAAGAGAAAACAGCAGCCTGGACGAAACATCTTTTACCCGGATTCATTAGCGGCAAAATGGCCGTCGCCGGCAGCGGAACGCGACCGCCGGAATAAAAGACGATGACGAAATCCGCCCGCGCCCCGCCGCGGTTTACTGGTAGGTTAAGGTGAAGGAGGCGGTGCTGTTGGCCAGCCCGGTGGTCACCGTGCCGTCGGTTTGGTAATAACGTGCCTGTAACGGAATATTAAAGAATCCATTAGCGGTAGTGGTGCCGACGGCTATGGGCACGCCGAGCGTAACCGGGTTGTCATTATACAATATTTGCACCCCCACGCCGGTGGCGGAAGGGGGGGAAGAGGACGGGCTCAGGGCTAATACATCGGTCGCGCCGCCGGCGCTGACGCCGTCAAATTGTACCTTGACGGCAATGCCGGGATTACAATTCAGCGCTATATTAAAGTTCCGGATACCAGCCGAGCTGCCGATGGCCGTGAACTCCCTGAGTTCCACATCGCCCATGGGTACACTGATGACGGTATTGTTCACTGAGCATGAAGTGACCACAACGGTAATAACCCCGGTGAAGAGTTGATCGGCGGGAAGGGTATATTCACTGCCGTTTACTAAATTTATAAAACTGGCGATATACGTCTGGGGTATGGCGCCCGGGGTGACGGGGCCGAGTTTATAAAAAGTAATCGTTGCTCCAGCCGATAGCAGCGGTATATAGCCGCTTGCATTTGAGCAAAGCTGAGCGGTATTGGCGTCCCCTCCTATCTGCGGGCCGATGCCTATATATGAGGATCCCACACAGTCGCCGCTGGACTGGACTTCGCCATAAATGATGTAGCCTATTCCGCTGTCACCCAGTTTATATATATTGCGACCAGCGGAAACCTCACCTGTAAAATTCGCCGGATTTGCCTGTAGCCCGAATTGTTGCTGGGTAATGTTGCCGGGATTGCACTGGAATCTGGTTGACGCCGGAAAGCTATAAGGATTACCGATCAGGCCGTTTGGCTTATCGCGAGATAGCGTAAGGGTGATGTTTGTGCCGGTCTGCGCCGCGCCCGTTGAGGTACATTCGGCCGTGGCCGACGGGGTATACGCCAGGGCCGCGCTTACGCAGCCCGTCGCCAGCAGGGCGCTTGTCCAGCACGATTTTCGCTGTTGCCTCATTCATTTACTCCTATCGACATTGCACATTAGCCATGCGAATCGAGGGGTTGGACGTTGCCGTGGCGGGCAGACTATAGTGTGCCTCGCACCGCTGCTCCGGACCCTGGCCCCAAAGCACCTTTACCCGGCCCTGCTCCGGCATCCCGCTCAGGTACACCTGGCCTTGGGCGTCCGCAATGCCGCTATTCGGACTTTCGCCGGGCGCCTGTAGCAGGGTAGCCTGCGCGCCGAACGGCACCGGTTGACCCAGGCGCGTTATCGTCAGCAGCACCCGGTTGCCCACCCGGGTCTTGAAATCCGCCAGCGCCAGCGCCCCTTGTGTGGGGATCACCGTCTGGGTATTGATATCGATATCCACGTCTTCACCCATGGTCGCGGTGTCGAGCGCGATGCGGTTGCGGCGGTAGGTGGTGGCGAAGGGCACCACGGCATAACCCCGGCGGTCGGTCACCACGCCGGTATTGTTTTCCACCCGTACCCCATCGGCGCCCGGCGCCCGCACCAGCGCCAGCGTGTCGCCCAGCGATTGCGACAGCGTGACGCCATAGGGATGCGCCACTATGCCGCCCTGCACGCCATAATTTACCTGCTGGTTGTGTTGGCTGTAGTTATAGGCGGCATTGAGCTCGCCGCTGCCTCCACGATATGATGCCGAAGCGTTGCCGCTGGCGCCGGTCCCGCGGTTGCCGTAGCTTTGCTGCACGCTGTAGTTGAAATTATTATCCGCCAGCGCCGTGCCGCTGATACCCGCCTGCTGATTGACCGCGCCGTGATTATCGCTATTGACGCTGTAGGTTGCCCAACTGTTCGGCAACCATTTGCTGAGCGGGATTTGTACGCCGAAGGCCAATTGCCGATCGTTGTCTCCCGTCCCCGGCATCCGGGCATAGGTAAGGTTCAGGTTGTAGTTGATGCCGCCATATCCCAGGCTGTAACCGGCGCTGAAGCTGCGCTCGCTACCGTTCTGGCGCCAATAGTCCTGCTGATAGCCCGCGACATACAGGCTGCCCGCGCTCCCCATCGACTGGCTGATGTTCAGCTGTAGTCTGCCGCGTTTATTGTACAACCGCCGCCATGAATCGGACGCCCGATCGGTCAGCTCGTTGGCATCGCTAAAGTCAAAATAGCCGCTGCTGGAGTAGCGGTACCCGGCAAGGGTAAAAGACGTGCCGTAGTCGGTAAATACCTTGGCGTACTGGACGCGATATGATTGGCCGCTATGGCGGTCATCGCCGCCGGGCAGGGTGGTTTTGGCCTGGGTCACATCAAACGATGCCGAACCCAGGGAGCCAAAACCATGGCCCACGCCCAATTGCAGGGATTGATAATCCCCCGAGACGATAGATCCGCCGTACAGCGACGTGTCCCGGGGCAGGCCGTAAATCAGGCTGCCCATAATGAAATTGGGTTCCCGCGCGTCGCTGTACGCGGAGCGGTATTGCCCGGCGCTGGCGGCATATTTCAGCCGCCCCTCGCGTTGCATGACAGGCACCGCCGAGAACGGCTGGGTAAAGCGGCGTTCGGCGCCGCTGGCTTCCCTGATGGTAACCTCCAGGTTGCCGCTGGCCGCGGTGGGAAACAGATCGGTTATGACAAAGGGCCCTGGCGCCACATAGGTTTGATAGATAATGGAATTATTCTGGCGAATGGTCACCTGGGCGTTGCTTTGCGCAATGCCGCGCACCACCGGGGCAAACCCGCGCAGGCTATCGGGCAGCATATTGTCATCGGAGGCAAGCTGCGCGCCGCGAAACGGCACGCTATCGAATATGTCCCCTGGTGTGTAGGCGTCGCCGGCGGTAAATTGGCCTTTTAGCGATTGCACGTCGTGCTGGACATAGGTATTGATGCTGTCCCAGTGGGAGCTCTCCCGGCTGCTGAAGCTATAGGCGGAATAGTTGCGTAAACGCCATCCGCCCAGATTGGCCCCGCTGCGCAGGTTGAGATAATGGTTCTCACTGCTGCCCGATGGGTTATCGTACCAGGTATTGGACCCGGTATAGGCGTAGCTCAGCATCACGGCCGGCAGTCCCTGGTCCCACTGCGACGGATCGACATAGCCGCGGGCCAGGGTATCAAGCGCCGCCTGCGGCACGCTGAGGTCCAGGCGCAATTGCCGAAAGTCCAGCTTGCTCCCCGCGTCGGGAATATAGTGGTCAAGGGCGGTAATGGGCTGGTCGTCAGGCAACGCCAGCAGGGCGGGGAAGGCGCCGCGTTTCACCCCATAGTCCGCCAGTTGCCTGGCGGTGAGTTCGGGCTGTAGCCCCGCCGCGGATGCCACAAAGGTAACGTCGCGGGTATCCACTCGATAGCCGTTTAGGTAAATATCGACGCGATAGGTGCCCGGCAGTTGTCCCCCAACGTCAAAGAACGGCGTAAGATCGATTGGTTGCATCGGCGAGCCTTCGATGGACAGGGCGTTGGGGTCAAAATAATCCTGCGCCGATAACGGCAGCGGGACGAGAACCAGTACCAAGGCCCAGAGCACCGGCGGAGCAAACCAGGTCAAGGACAGGCGAATTCTTCTGGCCGTTCGCACGGGCGGTTGGGATAGCTCATTGTTCATATTCGCTCCCTCAACCCTATCCTGACCCACCGTCGAACCAGTGGTTTATCGGCACCGCCGTGTGGCCCGGGCGTCATTACAATGGCGCGCTGGCCGGGGCGGAAATGCCGCCGAATTCATTGATGGCCCGCCAGCTCACATTACCCCGCGCGCCGGCCGGTAGCGGCCAGCTTAGGGTGCCCCGCGGGGCAATCATGCCGGGATATTTGATGTCCTGCCCGCTCACGCTCACACTGGCTAACGACACATAGAACGGGGTGGGATTGCGTGCCGTCAGCTGGCCGCCCTGACGGGAAAAATTCAGGGTTTTGTATGCGTCGCCGGCGTTGCCGGCCAGATTTTGCGGACGATAGAACAGCTTAATCCGGGTATTGATGCTGATGAGCAGTTGATTAACCGCGTTTTTATCGCTGGAGGGGATGGATTTGATATTCAGCCAGAATACGGATTCGCGATCCGTGGGCAGGTTACCGCCGGCGCGCACGATGCGCAGGACGTTTTCCTGCTGCGCATCCAGCCGGAACAGCGGCGGCGTGATAATAAAGGGGACCCTGGCGGTGTCCTTATCACGCTCGTTATCGATCCAGGACTGAATAAGAAAAGGACGCGAATCCGGGTTGCTGACGGAAATCGAGGCTTCTTTTCTACCGGCATCATAAACGACCCGGGTTCCTCCCACCACTACCCCGGCCTGGGCCTGGACGACGCTTAACAGGCCGGTTACCATGCATACCGCTTTAAGCCACTGATACATGGTTTTCTCCATTAAATAAACTGCTATCAAATCGCCATGGCCGCGATGATTTATCCGGCAGCGGAGGGATATGGCGGCGGCCCTGAATAACCGGGCTTCGCCTCAGGTCATAACGATTACCGGTATTGCAGGATAAATGTCGCCGTGGCATTCGCATCGCCTTCAACAATAGGCGTTGCGGTTTGAATGTACTTGGCGATAAAGCTCAGCGTGCCGCCGGCCGTGGTAATCGGCTGCGCCGCGGATGCCGAACCCAGATTGACCCGTGTGGTGCTATCGGCTTCAAACAGCGCAATGCCGACGCCGCTTGCGGTATTTGCGCCGGCGGTTAAGCCCAATACGGTGGCATCGGCGGGATCGGCGGTGCCGGAAAAAATGACTTCAGCGGTTGTCAGGGTAGCCGGACAGGCGGTAAGCGTTATGGCGAACTCGGTGAAACCCGGGGTGGCGCCGACACCGCTGAACCCCGCGGAGGTTAAGGTACCCATATTTACCGGCACGGCAGCAGGGCTGACGGTACAGGCGGTGTCCAGAATGGCGCCGGTGAAGTTGACAGTGCCATCGACGGCATGGGCCAGGCCACAGACCATCATGCCGGCGATCGCTAATGCGGGTAGGGTAAATGAGTTTTTCATAATATGACCCCTGGTTCATCAAAACTGTTTGTCGATGGGTTAATCACCGGGTAGTAGGACATTAAGCGTGATCTTTTCAGAGCATTACCCAGTGAATTATCCCTGCTGTCGTCAGAGAAAGTATTGGTCGTCGACCGATGGCGATAATAAAATCCAGTGCGTGAGTATAATTAAAGTTAATCGTCCTAATTGGATTTGATAATAGCTCTTATACGTAACCTTCTGTAAATGGGGGTAAAGGCAATATCCTGTAAAAAAAGATAAAAACCTTGAAGTTAATTTTTTATGGAATTAAATATTAAATAAACGATGGTTGTCAGGATAAAAACCATTTTGTGACGTTACGCTGCTGAGACATCAAAATCGATAATCTATTTTTATTTTGTATGATATATACATATGAGAATTAACTTTAAATAATGTTGAGGATTATCTCGCGGCATGAATATAGCCCATGGTTGGCTGAACGGACCGTTATTGCTATTGATAACCAGCGGCCTTTGGCGAACCTGCCAGTTGACGAATGATAATAGCCGGAGGGCAGTATATTTTGACAGGGAAAATAACGTTGGCAACGTGGTGATAAATCTGATGAGTAGCCTTGAATGCCGTGGCAATGGCGGGCGATAAGCAATCATTAATTCTATCGGACGAGGCAAGCCAGCCTCTCGCCGGCGCCTGTTTTGCGCAGTAGCGCAAGCATCGGCGGCGTTACCGCCAGCGCGACGAGTCGATCTCAGGGCGCGGGGTATCGAGAGCGGCAACGCTTGGCGCGCCGTCCTGATAGCCGTTCGCCCGCGCCTCGGACGCGACATTCAACGATTTCGCCGCTGTGAGCCGGACGCGTTGACAATTTACTCTCCTCAAATTTATTTGTTGGGGCTATCATTATTTTTTTTATAATCAGCATTGATTACTTTCACACAGTCTATCGAATCGTGAATCTCTATACACAGATAGGCGGTTTCATATTTTTCCCGCAGGGAAAAATGAGCGTAATTGACTAAAGGAAGCAGCCCGGAGGTTACAATAAATCCCTTGTTCGTTGAAATGTACATGCGATAGCTCATCCAGTGCCTTTTCATTTCAAATTTATTGATAATCACGTTTTCATGAGTAATGTCTTTTCTTTGAAAATCAATGAATGTAAATGATGCCGCAAGAAAAGCAGACAAAACGGCAATATATAAAAAGATCGCAATTATTAGTTTATTCATGCTTTGTAATCGTCACATTTCAATGTTAAATAATGCTTGGGAATTCTTGGTGTTGCGGGGGCGTCCGGCGTTGAAAATAAGGCACCCTGCGCTGTGGCCATTTTCTCCGCCGAACCCGGAATCATCCCCCGGCTAATCTGCCTTAATCGCTTTCCGGCAATTCTGAAAGGAAATTATGGCCACCCTTTTTTATCCATTTCTGTTCAGCCTGCATCACAAGACTGATGGAAGCGGGCAATACCGTCAGGGTAATTAGGGTGGCTATCATTAATCCACCAATGATGGCAAAAGCCATGGGACCCCAAAATACCTGATGCGATATGGGAAACATCCCCAGAATAGCCGCGCAGGCTGTTAGCAGTATCGGGCGCGAACGGTGTTTTGCGGCGGCGATAATGGCATTCTCGGGGTCCATGCCCGACCGGGTATTGTTATCCACTTCGCTGATAAGGATTACGGCGTTGCGGATAATCATGCCCGCCAGGGCAATAATGCCCAACAACGACACAAACCCCAGCGGTGTGCCCGTGGGCAACATGGTCAATACAACGCCAATCAACCCAAACGGTGCCATCAATAACGCAAGCAACATACGTGAGATCTGCTTTAACTGGATCATCAGCAGGACCAGCATGACAATCAACGTGATCGGCAGCACCGCAAAGATTGAACTGTTGCCTTTGTCCGACTCGGCCACCAAGCCATCTTCCCGGATTTGGTAGTCAGCCGGCAGCGTTGCGCGTAGCCGCTGCACCTGAGGGGCCAGCTGTTCCGACACCACGGCCGCGATCATGCCGGGCGCCAGATCGGTCTGAACGGTGATGAACGGTAGCCGGTTACGCCTGTAGATTAACGGATCTTCAATACCCCATACCGGTGTGGCTATCTGGCCCAACGGCACTTTGTTTCCCTCTACGGTGTTGATCATCAAGCCGGAAAGGATGCCAGTCTCCTTTCGCTCCTGATCGCGGCCACGCAACACCACGTCAATCAAACGGTTGTTATCGCGTACCGAGGTGATGATACCGCCTGAATAAACCGTATTCAGCAAGCTGGACAGACCCTGTGAAGATATGCCGGCGGCGCGCGCGGCGGTTTGATTGATATTCAAGGTAATCACCCGCTGCGGCTCGCCGGCGGTCAAGTTGACCTCACGGGTTGCCGAGCTATCGCCGAGGGATGCGGCCAGTTGCCGGGCAATAGCCTCAACCTTCACATAGTCGGGACCGATGACGCGATACCTGATGGGCCAGCCGACCGGCGGACCCAGTTCCAGGGGCGACACACGCGTGATGATGTCGCTGAAGTCCTTGGCAAGCACCGTCTCCAACTGATGTTTAAGCCGGTCCCGGGATGCCAGATCCTTCGCCACCACGACCAGCTGGGCGGTGTTCTCGTTATCCGACAACACATCCATCGGCAGGTAAAAACGCACCGCGCCGCCCCCGATGTAGCTGGTGAAATGATCAATAGCCGCATTGCCGCGCAGGTTTTTTTCCAACCGTTCGGTCAGGCGGGCCGTTTCTTCTTGGGAAGCATTTGCGGGCAATGTCAGGCTGACCAACAGTTCGGGTCGGTCCGACGCCGGGAAGAATTCGCCCTGCATCAATGTCGAGCCAAAGGCGGCCAACACCAGTAATCCCACCGCGACTCCCAGCGTCGGCAGCCGGTGACGCAATACCGCCCGCAGCAGATTTTGATAGAACGTCATCAGTCTGCCTGTTGAATCCTTATGGCGCCGCAGGGGGACGCTGAGCAACCAAGTCCCTATCAGCGGTGAGAAAAGTACAGCCACTACCCAGGAGCAAAGCAGTGAAATCATCACTACGGCGAACAGTGAAAAACAATATTCGCCTGCCCCCGACGCGGCGAAGCCCACCGGAATAAAGCCGGCGATCATGACCAATGTCCCGGTCAGCATCGGAAATGCCGTGGTCTCAAATGCATACGTGGCGGCACGCCAGCGGCTATCGCCCGCTTCAAGCCGCGCAACCATCGCCTCCACGCTTATCATGGCGTCGTCGACCAGCAGGCCCAGCGCAATAATCAGCGCACCGAGCGAAATACGCTGTAGCCCTATGCCGAACAGCATCATACCGGCAAACGTCATGGCCAGGACCAAAGGAATGGCCGCGGCCACCACCAGACCGGCACGGGTGCCCAACGAGATAAACGACACGGCCAACACGATGACGATCGATTCCAGCAGTACCCGCACGAATCCGCTGACGGCCTCTTTCACCACGGCGGACTGATCGGCGACTTTAACCATTTCAATGCCCTGGGGAAGACGGGCATGAATATCGGCCATCCTGCCGTTGATTGCCTGCCCGAATTTGAGCATATTCCCTGTCGATGCCATCGAGATGGCAAGACCGATCGCCGGCTGGCCGTTGACCCGAAACGTGGGCGTGGGCGGTTCGGCGGCCTGCCGGCTCACCGCCGCAATATCCGTCAGAGGAATATAGCGCCCATCAATATGCAATGTTATCGCGCGTAAACTCTGCTCGGAATCCAGGGCGCCACTCACCCGCAGGGCGATATTTTCCTGGCCGCTCCTTAATATCCCGGCCGGCTCTACCGCATTTTGCGCTCGCAGGGCATCACTGACCTGTCGCAGATCCAGTCCCATGCCGGCAATCTTGCTCGGCGAAAAGGCAATCACAAGCTGTTCTTCCTGCTCGCCCAGTAACGTGATTTTGCCGATATCAGGAAGCGACATCAGTTCGCGGCGAATAGCGTCCACCTTGTCCCTAAGCTCGCGGGGTGAATAGCCCTCGGCGGTAAAGCCGTAAATGGTGCCAAATGTATCGTCAAAGTCATCGTCGACTGTCGGCCCCTGCACCCCTTCCGGCAAGGTCGGGGCTATATCCTGCATCTTTTTACGAATCTGGTACCAAATATCCGGTACCCGCGCCGGCGGGGTATCGTCACGCAGGTTGACATAAATAACCGACTGTCCGGCACGGGTTTGGCTCTCCACGTAATCGAGATAAGGTATTTCCTGCAGCTTTTTTTCCAATGAATCGGTAAGCAGATTTACCGTATCCCGCACGTTCGCACCCGGCCAGCGGGCGGAAACAATCGCCGTTTTGATAGTAAAAGCCGGATCTTCATTGCGCTGCAGGTTTTCGTAGCTCATCACGCCGGCCGCCATCAGCAGCAACATAAGGAAGGCTATCAACTGCTGATTTTTCAGCGCCCACGCCGAGAGGTTAAAGATATGCTTCTGCGCGCCGCCCTTCATAGCACATTCCCCGCAAGCGTGACTTTCTCTCCCTGACGTAATTTACTGACCCCGGCGGTGACCACCAGGTCGCCTGGACTTACGCCATCGGAGATAAATATTGCGGTACGCGTAAAACGGGCAATATTCACCGATCGAAGCTGTAGCCGCAACGTGCTGCGATCGATGATGAACACGGCGGGTTTTTCCCCGAGACGGGTCAGCGCGGCGGCCGGGAGCGCCGTCGCAAGCGTCGCGGCCTGCTCCATTTCCCCCTGAACGCTCGCTCCCAACGCCATGCTGTCCGGCGGCGCGTCAAGCGTGAAACGGACCCGCCAGGTGCGCGTCAGGGGGTCGGCCTGGGGGCTGATATCGCGCAGGCGCCCCGTGGTATGCACCGATGGATCGGAAAGAAGCGACAGCGTAAATGGAACACCCGTGTTGCGGGTTATGACCTGGGGATCCGAGAGGTCAAACACCGCGTCGCGTTCGCTGCCGACGGCGAGTGTGACCACCGTTTGCCCGGTGCCGAGCACCTGGCCCGGCGAAGCGCTCACGCGGGTGATCACACCGGAGCGCGGCGCCGTCAAACGCGTCCATGACACATTGTCCTGGGCATCCTTCACGGCCGCCTCGCTGCTCTGGCGGCGGGAAACGGCGGCCTGCCAGTCTGACTGCGCCGCGTCATATTGGACGCGGGCTATGGCGCCCTGCGGCATCAACTGCTTCATACGCTGCAGGTTAAGCACGGCCATTCGTTCTGCGGCATGGGCGCTATCCAAGTCCGCGCGGGCGCTGCGGAGCTGGTTTTGACTGGTGTCGCTCTCCACGGTCGCCATGACCTGACCGGCCTGTACATGCTCGCCGACATCCACCGTTCGGCTGAGCAGACGTCCTTCAACGCGAAAACCCAGCATGATCTCATCATGAGCGCGGATTTCCCCGGTTCGGATAAAAGGAATGCCCGAGACTGGCGGCGGTGCCACGATGAAACGCACCGGGCGGGAAGGAACGCTCTCCTTTTGCTCCTTGTCGCCACAGCCGGAAAGAAGTAATACGCCGGACAGCAACAGCAGAACGATGAACAGCCGAACTAAGGGTTGACGTCTGCCAAAGTTCCAGCGGTGATGCCGCGCTTCTTTAGCGCAGCCGGTAAAGGCATCTGTCATGACAATGCTCCTGAACTGAGAAGCCGCCATTCAACCCAAGTTTTGTCCAGATCCTCTTTATATTTAGTCAAGGAACGGTCAAGACGAATAAAATTATCGTCCCGGCTGTTAGTGGGCGGGTAAATGTACCGTGATAAGCAACCCGCCGTCCGCCGGAAGCGTCGCCATGATACTGCCGCCATGGGCGACACAAATGGCCCTGGCGATGGAAAGCCCCAGTCCGCTGCCGCCGGAATCGCGCGCGCGTGAAGAATCGGCGCGGGTAAAACGTTCGAACATTGATGGCAGAAAGTCGGGTAACACTCCCGGGCCATGATCACGAAAGGTAATATCGTATCCTGCGTCGTACCGGGATACCCCGATGGACAGGTTCCCGCCTTCGGCGGCATAACGCAGCGCGTTCTCCATCAGGATGGTAAACACCTGGCCAAGGCGAAAGGTATCGGCCATCAAGCGACAAGGCATATTGGTCGCCACGGTAATCGTCATCCCGCACGCTTCGGCCTGCGGTTTCAGCCAGGCGGCGCGTTCCCTCAGGACCTCCGTCAGACTTAATGCGCTCTTGCTGAGCGTCAGCTGGCCGGCATCGGCTAGCGATAGCAGGTGCAGCTCGTCAGTCAGCCGGTTGAGGAGCTGGAGTTGCCTCATCACCATCGCCAGCTGTGCCGCCTCCGGTTGAAAAACGCCATCAAGCATTCCTTGCACACGGCCAATTGCCGCGGTAAGCGGCGAGCGAAGTTCATGCGCCATGGCCACATGTGAGGCGTGCAGCTCCCGTTCATAACGTTCCAATTGCTGTGTCATGGTATTAAAATCGTCAGTGAACCGGACCAGCTCAGCCGGCGCATTTTTTACCAGGGCGGCACGGATGCCGAACTCACCGCGTGACACCGCCCGCGCGGAGGTAGCCAGGTTAAAGAACTGTGCCGAAAGCGGCCGGGCGGCGCGCAGCCCCAGCACGACGATAAAGGGAATGATTACCACGACCAGCACGCCGACCATTATCCAGTCGGCGGGCACGAGCGAGGGGACCGAGTAATTGATACCCCAGCGCTGATCCATGATCTGATGAAACAGGGCAGGGTTAAGTTCCGGATGATCGCGCAACGGCAAAAATTCATCTCTCACCGCCTGGGGCATGTGAAAGATGATCCAAAGATTCTGGATGATGTAACGCAGCCACATGCACAGGGCGATGGCAATGACCGATCCAATCGCCAGCGTCAGGATCCGCACGCAAATCCAGCGCCACAGCGACTGGTTTTTTGGACTTCTCATGGCTGCCTGAACCTGTAGCCGACGCCGCGAACGTTAAGCAAAATATTATTGATGCCCGCCGCTTCCAGTTTTTTTCGCAAATTATAAATGTGCGTATCCACCACCCGTTCCAAAGCCTCGCTTTCCGGCAGGCAGAGCTCCAGTAAATGCTGGCGGGTGAGTGGCCGCACCGGCGTGCGCATAAGCGTGATGAGCAGGGCAAATTCAGTAGGCGTCAGCTCGGGATTGGACTGGCGGCCCGCTTTATCAGTCACCGTGACGGTCAGCGACTCTTCGTCTACCAACAGTCCCTCCCAGCGCAGCTGTTTTTCGCGCGAGCCATGGGACTCGATGCGTCTTAATACCGCCTGAACCCGCGCGACCACTTCGCCGGGATTGTAGGGCTTCACGACGTAGTCGTCCGCCCCGTAGCGCAGGGCGCCGATTTTATCGTGCAGATCGCCCATCGCCGTCACCATAATCACCGGAATATCGCCGGCGCGCCGGATGGCGGCCAAAACTTCCCTTCCATTCATACCGGGCAGCATCACGTCAAGCAGGATAAGATCGGGCTTGAGGCGTTTAACCATATCCAGGCCTTTCAACCCATCACCGGCGATGGCGACCTCGTAATTTTCACGACGAAGGTACGCCTCCAGCACATCGGCCGCATCGGCATCATCTTCTATCACCAGTATTCGTTTTGTCTGCATTTTGGCGACCTTGACAGTTTCTCCATAAAACCCTGACAGTTTATTGATACTGCCTCTTCATAATATTGCTCTGTTACAAGGCCGTTGATGTTTCAGATGGCCAGGAAATAATACTGTGATGAGGTTTATGATGATATCCAAAAAAATGATGTTGCACATGATTTGTATAGCTGTTTCCGCCGCAACGGCGCAGGTATGCGCCGATGACAGCAGTGCGGCGCAGCAGAGCCTTACCCTTGGCGTGGGGGCCCGGAACGCCCCCGTCTACAGTGGATCAAACCAACGGCGCACGCAAATGGTTCCGGTCGTTCAGGCCCGCGACGGCGCATTTTTCTTCGATTCGCTAAAAGGGGCGGGATACAACCTGCAAAGTGACAACGGTCTTTATCTGGAGCATTCCCTCGGGTATGGGCTGGGACGCTCGGATCGAGATTCCAATTGGCGTGACGGTTCCGACAAGCTTAAAGGCATGGGCAATATTGACGCTACGGCTGCAACCGCGGTGACGGTTGGGTGGATGGCCACGCAGTGGTTGTCGTTAGAAGGCAAGGCGACGCTGCCGCTCAGCGACGGGCAGGGTGTGCGGTACGCTACATCGGCCACATTCATTCCCCTGCAGGATGACAGCGACTCGATCGCATTGCAGGTGTCCGCGCTCTTTGGCGACGGCCGCTACATGAATACCTTTTATGGCGTAAATGACAGACAAAGCACGCGGTCCGGCTATGCGCGTTATCGAGCCGCCGGTGGTTTTTACGGTGTGGACAGCAATCTGATCTGGGGCCACCAATTTACCCAGCACTGGGGGTCCGCGTTCAGCGCGGGCTATACCTGGCTTGGCGACCATGCAAACGAAAGCCCGATTGTGTTCAGACGTAATCAGACTACCGTGGCCGCGGCTGCCACTTATACCTTTTGATTCCGGGGGGAGGGCGCGGGCTCGACATTCCCGGATGACGGACCGATGCGTTTTCTCCCGTTTCAACATACCGGGCGCTATCGCCCCTGTAGCCATCATTATGCCGGATTGCCCCCTATTGCGCGTTTTATCCCGCGCAATAAGACATACCCCATTCAACTATTCCATGCGCCAAGGAAAAGAATATGATCAAAACCGACATCGTCAACGGTGTGTTGAACTGGCTGGAAGACCATCTTGACCTGCCATTATTGCTCGACGACGTAGCCGTAAAATCGGGTTATTCAAAATGGCATTTGCAGCGAATATTCCGGGATGTAACCGGACAACGTCTCGGCGCCTATATACGGGCGCGCAGGTTGTCCAGAGCGGCCGCAGCGTTACGCGCGGGCAGCCATACCATTTTGGATATCGCCCTGCGTTACCATTTTGATTCACAGCAAACCTTTACCCGTACCTTTAAAAGACAGTTTGGAATTACGCCGGCCGTCTATCGGCATTCCGCCTGTTGGCCGGCAAAAGGTCTTTGTCCGCCCATTCGGCTGGGGGAAACCCAACTGCCACAGCCCGATTTTATTAATATCCCCGATACGCCATTGATGGGCGTAACGCGGATTTATCCCAGTTCGATTGAGCGGGTAGGGCGATTTTCCCATTCCGATATCCTTTCCCATTTTTGGCGTCAGTACCTGGCCGGAGCCGATGTTATTCCCCCGGTCCTTTACGGATTACATCGCCTGGAGCCTGGCATCACCAATGATAACGAACGGGATGTTATCCGGGATTATACCCTCGCCACCCAGATCGGCACGTTCTCACAATCCCTGCCCAAGGCCCAGCCATGCATGCTTGAAGGCGGGGATTACGCGCAATTTAATTATGAGGGCCATATTGAGGATTTTCAAAATTTCATTATCTTAATCTACGATACAATGGTGCCATTATTAGGCCTGACGCGTCGCAGGGGCCTGGATATTGAAAGATTTCATCCTCGAAATGATAAGGCGTTTTTTTCCCAAAACATTCTTCGCTGCGATTATCTCATTCCCATTGTCAAGCGACCTGAAGTCAATGTGCCCCGGCTGGACAAGGCGTAACCCCCTATCACGCATCACTCTCACCTCAGCCGCTCAGTATTCATTAAACGTAATGAACCGCCGGCAATTACACCCTAGTCAAACAGCGCTTGTTAATTGCTTCACTATGTGAAGCAATATCGCCGATGGTTTTATGACTCCTCTCACGCAATCCGCATAGGCGGTAACATCAGGCTCCCGCCGGCATACACTGCCGGCTACCCGAACCTTTGCCGGGAATAATGCCGCAATCTTTAGAGGAATAATAAAATAATGGCCCTACGGAAACCGACTGTGTTCTTCACCGCCGCGTTGTTCAGTCTGAGTGCCCTGCCTGATTTGGCCAGGGCGGATATAACCCTGCTTAACCGAAACAATAATTTGCCCATGCTTAACGGGCTGGAATGGCAATTCGGCGGACTTATCCGGCCGCAGTATCGTAATAAAATGGGATCGGTCGATGATCACACCTATATGCAGCGGGGATATGACAGCGGCAGCTTTATTCATACTTCTTTAAATTATTACCTTGATGATGATGTGAGCTTATTATGGTATTACGAAGTCGGCATCGATATTTTTAATGAACTCGGGGCCGGCAGCCATTTCGATCATAATAAAGACACCACCTTCACCCGTAAACACTATATCGGCATCGCCAGCAAGACTTACGGTACCTTGACCTTCGGCCAGCAAAACAGCGTCTTATACAGCGTCATCGGCGCCAAAACCGACGTATGGGATAATGATCTGCACGGTCAAGGGTCGAACAATGGCGTCAATGGTAATTATGATGGCTCCTACCGCGGTAAATATTTGCTCAAGTATGTCAAGGACGCGGGACCGGTTACCCTAAGCGCCAGTTGGGACGCGCCGGTGGATGATTATTATATCAGGGCCGACAATGTCCGTTACCAGCGCCAGACCGGAGGCGCCGGCGGCATGGATTACCATATCGCCAAGGATTTGACGCTCAGCGCCGCCTACAGCTATACACGGGCTTATATCATCGGCCGCGCGCCTGTTGGCGAGGGCGCGGAGACCGCCGGTTATAATCAACAGGTCACAGGGATCGCGGCGCAATGGAAACCGGATAACTGGACTCTGGCGGCGACGGCCGGGTACTACCATGATTTTATTCCGCGGCGTACCGCCAGGGTGCCTGCGGCCTATTTCGAAGGCCAGGCGCGGGGTTGGGAATATATGGCGTCTTATCGCTGGCCGGTGGCCGCCCGGGCCATTACCGCCGTCAAGCCCTATATCGCCGGCGATGGCATGCGCTGGGAGCATTACCAGACCAACCACACCTACCTGGGGGTGGCCGCGGAACTGCCCCATGGTTTTCAAATTGATTACGAACGCACCTTCAGCAATACCACCGATAACCAGCCGGATGAAAACTGGGTCCGTCTCTGGTACCGGTTCTGATAAAACCACTTTATTTAATCGGGACGAATACTTACGCATCCAAGGGCTTTTTTCTAATTGCTTCACCATATGAAGCAATTTCAGCAGGGGTTTTATGACTGCACTCACGCAACGCCCACGTGCGGTGGCTTGCCGTCGCCAGCCGCATACACTGCTGGTTATTCGGATAAAACGCTGCCCAGGCCTGCCGGTGCCCCTATCTGTACCGCCAGGCATAAGACGCTTCGAAAAGGAGATAAAATGACCAATTCCATTCCTCACCGGACAGAGGCTTATCCGGCTGAGACATTAAAAACCAAAAGACAGCGCACGTTTAAAATCATGATGTCAGCGGGCATCGGCCACTTTATCGAGTGGTTCGACTTCGGCCTTTACGGCACGCTCGCGGCCATCATCGGCAGCAACTTCTTTGCCAGCAGCGACCCGACGGTGGCGCTGCTGAAATCCTTCGCCGTATTCGGTTCCGGTTTTTTGATGCGTCCGCTGGGCGGCTTTTTCTTTGGTTCGATGGGCGATCGGCTGGGCCGCCGGAAAGTCTTGGTGACGGTAATTGTCATCACGTCCTGTTCCACCTTTGTGATGGGCATTCTTCCCACCTATGCGAACGTCGGCATAGTCGCGCCGGTGCTGCTGGTGTTGATCCGCTTGGTACAGGGATTCGCCGCGGGGGGCGAGAGTTCCGGCGTTATCACCTATCTCGCGGAAAGCGCGCAACCCCATCGTCGGGCCAGCCTGACCTGCTGGAGCGAAAATTTCAGTTTTATGGCGTTTGTCTGCGGTTCCGGGCTGGTGCTGTTTCTGACTCACCAGTTGGGGGAGACGGCAATGAACGACTGGGGCTGGCGCATACCTTTCCTCCTGGCCGCGCCGCTGGGGCTGGGCGGCCTCTATATGCGCCGCAATATGGAAGATTCCGCCGAATTCCATATGCTGCAAAAAGCGGGAAAACTGGAACACTCCCCGCTGCGTACCACGCTGACCACCTCCAGCCGCGCTTTGCTGTTTTGCGTCGGGTTTGTCGTGGTGAAGGCGGTGAGCAGCTGGGTACTGCAATCGTTTATGCCCAGCTATCTTTCCACCTATTTGCATTATTCCCATACCGATTCCTATCTTATTACCACGCTCGGCCTGTTCAGCGTCGCAATCGTAATGCCGCTGGCGGGCTATCTCTCCGATCGGTGGGGACGCCGGCCGCTGATGCTTATCGGCTGCGGCGGTTTTATCCTGCTGACCTACCCGGCGATGATGATGATGGAACAAGGTTCGGTCGCCGTCTCCATCGTCGCCATGAGCACGCTCGGCATGCTGGTGGCCCTGTTTAACGGCGGCTGCGGCGCGGCGATGGCGGAGCTTTTCCCCACCGCGCTGCGTTACGGCGGCATCGCCATCGCCTACAACATGACGGTGGCGGTCTTTGGCGGCGTAACGCCGCTGGTCTCGGCGGGCCTTATCTCCGCCACCGGCAACCCGTTGTCGCCAGCGTTTTACGTCATGCTGACCGCGCTTATCTCTTTTGTCGCCGTGTGGCTCGCCAAAGAGACCGCAGGCAAAAAACTGGATTAACCCGCAAAACCGGAGTGGATATGAAGATCGTCGACGTACAGTGTTTCCCGTTAAAAATCAAACCGCAGCAGATTTATCTCGGCGGAGATCCGGATGAAGGCGGTGGGGACTATTACTATCGTCCTGAATATCGCTGCGTCTATTCACGCAAAATGGAAACCTGCCTGGTAAAGATAACCTGCGATGACGGCCATGTGGGCTGGGGCGAAGCGCTGGCCCCGGTGGTGCCGCAGGTGGTCGCGCAGTTGATAACGCACCTGTTTAAACCGCTGCTGCTGGGAGCCAGTCCGTTTAGCAGCAATGTCCTCAACGCGCAGATGTACAACTCAATGCGCGATCGCGGCCATACCGCCGGCTACCATATCGACGCGCTGGCGGCGGTGGATATCGCGCTGTGGGATCTCAAAGGCCATATTCTGGGGCTGCCGCTCCACCAGTTGCTGGGGGGAAGCTTTCGCGAGCGGGTTCCCTGCTATGTTTCCGGTCTGCCGCGCCCGACCATTGAAGCCCGCTGCGAGCTGGCCCGGGAATGGCAGGCGAAAAACTTCAATGCGGTAAAACTGGCGCTTGGCTATGGCGTCGACCAGGATCTGGAAAATGTCGGCGCCATCCGGCAAGCGCTCGGGCCGCGGGCCACCATTTTTATTGACGCGCACTGGAACTACAGCGTTCACGAGGCGGTTAGGCTTGCGGAAGGACTCAAAGCCTGTGACGTCGGTTTTTTGGAAGCGCCGCTGTTGCCGGAAGACGTCGCGGGCCATCGGGAATTGCGCCGGAAAAGCGCGGTGCCGGTGGCGCTGGGCGAAACGGAACGTACCCGCTATCAGTTCCGTCCTTATATCGAGCAGCGCGCCGTCGACATTCTGCAACCGGATGTCGGGCGCACCGGCATCACTGAACTGATGCGCATCGCCGCTCTTGCCGAAACCTGGAACCTGCTGGTGGCGCCGCATCTGAGCGTCGGCCTGGGTCCTTGTATCGCCGCTTCCATCCACGTGGCCGCCGCGCTGCCCAACTTCTTTATGCTTGAGTTCCAGCCGCCGGTGTTTGACCTGGCCAATAGCTTGCTGCGCCAGCCCCTGATATGCCGGGACGGCCATTATGCGCTGCCCACGGCGCCGGGCCTGGGTATTGAAATCAATGAACAAAGCGTACGTGATAATCACTGGAGTGACGCATGTTAAAAGGTAATGTTCCTATACTGGCAACCGCTTTTGATGACCAGGGGGCGGTAGATCTTGCCGCCGTGGGTAAACTTGTGCGGTTTTTGCTTAAGCAGGGTATCGACGGTCTGGCATTATTTGGTAATGCCTCGGAAGGCTACGCGCTGACGGGTGAAGAAAAGGAAGCGATTTTCAAAAGCGTAAAGGCCCTGACGGGCGATCTGCCGCTGGTGGTTGCCACCGGCGGCGCGGCGGCGCCGGTGGCGATTGAGGAGATAAAGCGCGTTGAGCGCTGGGGCGCGGATGTGGCGATGATCAACCCGCCGTCGGTGGTAAAACCCGGCCCGGACGAAATCTACCGGTTTTACCGCGACATCTGTCGACAGAGCGATATCGAGATAATGATTCAGGACGCGCCGCAAATGACCGGCGTCAGCTTTCCGGTTCCCACCCTGGTACGTCTGTGTGAGGATTTCCCGCAGATTCGCTACATCAAAGTGGAGCAGCCGCCCACCACCCTGAAAATCAGCCAGCTTAAGGCTGCGCTGGGCGACAGGGTCGGGCTTTTTGGCGGGCTCAACGCCGGTTTTTTATATGAGGAACTCGCGCGGGGTATTATCGGCACCATGCCCGCCTGTGAATTTCCCGAGGTGATAAATGCGATTTTGCAGGCCTGGGAACACGACAGGGAGGCGGCGCGAACGCTGTTTTACCGCTATTTACCCTTCCTGCGCTATGGCGTTCAGCCAGGATTGGGCGTAGCGGTTCATAAGGAAATTTTGCACCGTTCCGGACTGTTCGCCACCGCCGCGGTGCGCGATCCGGCGAAGGGGCTCGACGAGACGACGCGTCTGGAGCTTCAGGAGATAACCGACCATCTGCCGTTGGCGATTCTGGCACGGGCGCAATGAACTACATTGCCGTCGACTGGGGGACCAGTAATTTTCGCGCCATGCGCGTTAAACAGGGCAGGGTGGCGCGCGTCGTGCAGTCTGAAAAAGGCGTCGCCCGCTGCCGGCGCGAGCAGTTGGGCGCGGTGCTGCGCGAGGAACTGATGCGGCTGGGTGATGATTACAACGAGCAACTGCCGGTTATCCTGTGCGGCATGATCGGCAGCAATATCGGCATAGTTGATGCCGGTTACCTGGCGCTTCCGCTCAGCTTTCAAGACTTGACCGCCCGTGGCCTGGCGCTGGAAAATGTGTTGCCCAATCCCGTTACCGTGCGTCCGGGCATCTGCAGCCGTGAGCAGCACGAAATCTGCCGTGGCGAAGAAATGCAGCTGGCGGGCGCCTTGAGCCTCAGCGAAGCGCGGATATTTGCCGCCGTGGGCACCCATAGCAAATGGATAACCGTTGATCGCCGGCAAAAAAAAATCGTCAGCCTGCGCACGCTGATGACCGGCGAACTGTACCACCTGGTGCTGAATCATTCGGTGGTCGGCAAGGGGCTCGGCGAGCAGACTTTCTGCGATGAGACGTTCCGGCAGGGAGTGAAAACCGCCGTAGCCATTGACCGGGGCGACAGCACCCTGCTCAGCGAACTGTTCCGCTGCCGGGGGCGTTATATCCTTGGCGAATTCGACGCCGCCTTCGCCGCGGCCTGGCTATCCGGCCTGCTGGTGGGCCATGAAGTCTTGACCGGCCACGCGCGGCACGAAAGCGTGTGCTTCATCGGCTCCGACATCCTGCTTGAACGCTATCGGCGGGCGTGTCATTTACTCCATTTTCCCTGTACCACCCTTGCGGCGGAAGAGGCGATTATTACTGGATTGAACGAGGTATTCGACGATGCTGTTTAAAGGGAAAATCATCGCCATCCTGCGGGGCATAAGCCCGTCCGAGGCTATTGAGCATGTCACCGGCCTGGTGGACAGCGGCATCAGCGATGTGGAAATCCCGGCCAATTCGCCGGACTGGGCGCAAAGTATCCAGGATATCAAACGGCACTTCGGGCTTCAGGTTAATCTCGGCGCGGGTACCATCATCACCACCGCGCAGGTGCAAACCTGCGCGCAGGCCGGCGCTGATTATATCCTCACGCCCAACCTTGACGAAAACGTCGTCCGCGCCACCCAGGCCCGGGCGCTGAAAACCTGTATCGGCGTTTACACCAGTACCGAGATTTTTGCCGCCAGCGCGCTTGGCGCCAGCGCGCTGAAAATTTTTCCGGCGGCGGCGCTGCCGGCAAATTGGCCGCGGCTTATCAAAGGGCCGCTTGGCCATGCCATCCCCTTTTGCGCGGTGGGCGGCATTGATGAGGAGAATATGGCGGAGTATCTGCGTCATTACGATAGCGTGGGTATCGGATCGGCGCTTTACCGGCCGGGACAGCCGCCATCCCTTACCCGCCGGCGCGCCGTGGCGCTGATGGGGTGAAGTCCGGCAGGCCCCGGACCGAAACGCCGGCCCGGCGGCGCCTATCCGCCGCTGATTTTCTGCGCCGCCGACACCAGGAACGTTTTCAGGGTTTCCAGCTCCAGGCGTTCGCCGCTCAGGTTTGACAGCGCTATCGCCGCCTGCATTCCCGGAATGGCGCAGGCCATACGGTACTCCTGCGGCGGGTAGCGCTTCACCAGTACCTGATGGCGCCGTGCGCTGTCGATATCTTCTTTTATCAGATGAAAATCATGGATGCCAATCAGGCTGACTATTTCTTCATCGCTGCGTGCGGCAAGCAGTTTGACGCCGATAATCGAGTCGGTTACCGGCACCGAATCATAATTCCCTATCGCCCGGGCCACGCTTTTCCCCTGCCGGGTGTGGATTAAATAGACCACATCCCGGCCACTCAGTACGCCGATAACGATGGAAACCGGGTTATTGCCCACTTCCTCAAGTATCTCAAGCACCGCTTTGTAAAAGGTGGAGTTATGAATGGCGTGGGCTGAAAAACGATGTACTCCAAGGCCGAGCGAGTACTTGCGCTTTTCGTTGCGATGTACCATTTCCAGGGCCAGCAGCGTTTGCATAATGCGCGTCACTTTTGCCGAATCCAGCGATAACCGCCGGCCAATCTCACGAATACCCGTGGGTTCACTCAGGGTGGCCAGCAGGTTCATACAGCGAAACGCATCATAAACCGATTGTAGTAGCATCTTACTCCCCGTCTGGGTACACAGCCTTATCGTCCCGTAATGCAACCGGCGGCGGCATCCCGTTTCATCCCCGCCATTATATCCTGTTTCCGCCTTAAACTTCGCCAAAGGTACAGCGATAGCCGGTCCTTTGCCGGCTACTCCGGCTTATCTAAAGCTCCATTGCACACTCACGACAAACACTGAAGGAATAATTATCCCACTTTCAATACCGAAGTAGTCGGTGAAATTGTATTGAATAGCATGATAAATATAGGGTGAAAATCCTATTCCCGTCGCTTTTTTAAAATCGCGATAGGAACCATGATCGCCGCACTGACTAAACGCGTTAAAAAAGAATTCGCCGGTATAGCCATATACCCCCTTAAAAACCCAGCGCGAATCATTCGATATCCAGTCTCTTCTCAGTCCTATTGCTAAACAGCGATCGCCAAAACTATTGTTCATCGTGCCAAGTAAGGCGCTGTATTTGGAATCCTCCGAGAATTTACGTTCTATAGAAAAGAATTTGTTATCAAAAAACTCATTATATTGTCCATAATTGCCAGTTAGATGATATACAAACGAACCAGTATTGGCGGAGTATAAGTTTATTTCTCCGGCATATGTGTCGGCGGCGGCGAATAGGATAAAAAAACATAAAGTTTTGCTTAAGTTTTTAAACATTTGAATAATCTCATTGATTATAAAAATTATAGTTTTATCTGAAAACAGCAGACTGAAGAGCCAGGGGAGAGAAATAACCCTGGAATAGGTGTTCTTAGATAGCGTTTATATTTATACAGCGGGAAGGCTTATCAGGTAAATCAGATTTTGCCTGCAACTAATACGAGGCCGGTTTAGCGGCCTAAAAGGGTGAAAATTCCGTTCGGGTACTGGCCGCACATGAACGCCACAAAGGCCCGGACCTTGGGGCTTTGCAAGCGCCGGGCCGTGTGCAGGACCCAAAGCTCGACTTCGCCGTCGGCCATGCCCCATGACGCCAGCTCGCCTTTTTCCAGCAGGTTTGCGATAAGGGACTGCGGCAACAGGGCCGCCCCCGCGCCGGCGGCATCGCGTACCGTCAGGAGCGAGGACAGCCGCAACACCGGCTGTGGTTCGATGATGAGTTGACCATCGCGGACAGACCAGACCTCTCCATCGCGATAGGTCGGCATGACGACGGCCGGAACCCGCAACGGCTGGCCGCGGCCACCGCTTCGTCGACCTCGCGCATCGGCCCTTCGATCCGGGCCAGCAGCAATTGGCCGGCTTCGGTCAGTTGCAGGCCGCCGCCGC
>NZ_DASWOM010000148.1:0-1581 GCF_036398755.1 Acerihabitans sp.
GGCCGCTCCACCCGGGTGCCCAGGATATCCGACTGGAATTGCATCAGGAAGTTATTGGCCACCGCGCCGCCGTCCACCCGCAGCGACTTCAGCCGGGCGCCGGAATCCCCCTGCATGGCATCCAGCAAATCCCGGGTCTGGAACGCGATGGACTCAAGCGTCGCGCGGATAATATGGTTGGCGTTGACGCCGCGGGTGATGCCGAAGATGGCCCCGCGCGCATAGGGGTCCCAGTAGGGGGCCCCCAGGCCGGTAAAGGCCGGCACCACGTAGACGCCGTTGGTGTCTTTTACCTTGCAGGCAAAATAATCGCTGTCGGCGGCGTCGCTGATAAGCTTCATTTCATCGCGCAGCCACTGGATGGCCGCGCCGGCGACGAACACCGCCCCTTCCAGCGCATAGTTCACCTCGCCGCGCGGGCCGCAGGCGATGGTGGTCAGCAGGCCGTGTTTCGACCGTACCGCTTCGGTGCCGGTATTCATCAGCAGGAAGCAGCCGGTGCCGTAGGTATTCTTGGCCATGCCCTTCTCGACGCACAGCTGGCCGTACAGCGCGGCCTGTTGGTCGCCGGCGATGCCGGCGATGGGAATACGGGTCCCTCCTTTACCGCCGATATTGGTCTGGCCGTAGACCTCAGAAGAGGAGCGCACCGTCGGCAGCATGGAGCGCGGGATGTCCAGCACATCCAGCATTTTTTCATCCCAGTCCAGAGCATGGATATTGAACAGCATGGTGCGGGAAGCGTTGGTATAGTCGGTCACATGCACCCGGCCCTGGGTCATGCGCCAAATCAGCCAGGTATCAATGGTGCCGAACAGCAGCTCGCCGCGCATGGCCCGTTCCCTGGCGCCCTCGACGTTATCCAGGATCCATTTGACCTTGGTGCCGGAGAAATAAGGGTCGATAACCAGCCCGGTGGTTTCACGGACATACTCTTCCAGCCCGTCGTTTTTCAGTTTTTCGCAGATATCGGCGGTGCGGCGGCATTGCCAGACAATGGCGTTGTACACCGGTTTCCCGGTTTCTTTGTCCCACACCACCGCGGTTTCACGCTGGTTGGTGATGCCGATGCCGGCAACCTGGTCGGAGCTGATATCGGCCTTGGCCAGGACCTCCACCAGGGTTGAACTTTGCGACGCCCAGATTTCCATCGGGTCATGCTCCACCCAGCCGGGCTTGGGATAGATTTGGGTGAATTCGCGCTGCGAAACGCTGACGATATTAGCCTCGTGGTCGAGAACAATCGCCCGGGAACTGGTGGTGCCCTGGTCGAGGGCTACAATGTATTTTTTTTCAGATGGCATGATGTTTTCCTGCAAAAGTTGTCGTTCTAATGGCGTATAAGGCTTGCCATTTCCATCGCGGATCATGGCGGTCATTATGCTTTATGCTCGCTGGCGGCGCGGTGCGTCTCTTCCAGGCCATCTTCGTTTACGGCGGAAGGCAGATAGGGGCCGATAAGCGCACGGTAGCCGAACGCCCCCAGGCAGGCGCCCACCACCGGCGCAATCAGCGGAACCAGGAAGTAGGGAATATCGCGTCCGCCGGTAAAGGCCACTTTGCCCCAGCCGGCCAGATAGG
>NZ_DASWOM010000149.1:0-22153 GCF_036398755.1 Acerihabitans sp.
ATATGTGCGCCACGCAGTGCCGATGAGCTTTAACATCGGCGCGTAGGTGAGGTGGCCGAGAGGCTGAAGGCGCTCCCCTGCTAAGGGAGTATACGGTCAAAAGCTGTATCGAGGGTTCGAATCCCTCCCTCACCGCCATTATTTAAGAATGCATCCATAGCTCAGCTGGATAGAGTACTCGGCTACGAACCGAGCGGTCGGAGGTTCGAATCCTCCTGGATGCACCATCAACCTGTCTGTTAGCACGGTCAGGAAAAATAAGTTGTTACTACAATGCATCCATAGCTCAGATGGATAGAGTACTCGGCTACGAACCGAGCGGTCGGAGGGTCGAATCCTCCTGGATGCACCATTTTTATTGTTAAACTGCTTTACCTTCCACCCGATACATTATTTGCATCCGTAATTTGCATCCGTAATTTGCATCCATAGCTCAGCTGGATAGAGTACTCGGCTACGAACCGAGCGGTCGGAGGTTCGAATCCTCCTGGATGCACCATGCCGGTGCCTTTGTTGTTATCCGATCCCGTATCCGGGATATTCTCCGAGCGGCTATCCACTCCCTCTCTCTCATGCCTCTGCCGGCTGCTGTTTTCCACACTTTGTTCCCTTAACCTACCGGTGATATTCCTAATTACACGCGCACCCCGCTTTTCCCATCCTGCGTCCGCCTGCGTCGCGCCCCCCCATATAACAGAAAAAGCGACAATTTTATGACTTTGCGTTACAGTAAAGGCTTATTTTTAGCATCGGGAAACGATGATGTACAATCAGTACGCAGGGTTGATTTTCGATATGGACGGCACGCTGCTCGATACCGAGCCTTCCCACCATAAAGCCTGGCACCAGGTGCTTGGCAAATATGGGATGCGTTATGATGGTGCGGCAATGGCCGGGCTGAACGGCTCGCCTACCTGGTTTGTCGCCAAAACCATTATCGAAAGCCATGGATCTACGCTGGATCCTTATCTGCTGGCGCAAGAGAAAACCGCGGCGGTGGCGATGATGCTGTTGGACAATGTGGTGCCGCTGCCATTGATCGAGGTGGTGAAAGCCTATCACGGCAAGCGTCCCATGGCGGTCGGCACCGGCAGCGAGCATCTTATGGCCGTGTCGCTGCTTGAACGTCTGGACCTGCTGCACTATTTTGATGCGGTCGTCGGGGCCGATGACGTGACCCGGCATAAGCCGTTTCCAGATACGTTTTTGCGTTGCGCCGAGCTGATGGGCGTGGCGCCGGGGGAATGCGTCGTGTTCGAAGATGCTGAATTTGGCATTCAGGCCGCCCGCGCGGCCGGCATGGCGTATGTCGATGTGCGGATGTCCTAAAAAGCAATTGACGGCATACCGGGCGTCTTGTCATTGTCGTCGCCGGCGTATGGCGTATGCCTCGCTGCCGTGACAATGCCCCTGCGCTGGCCATCATCGCCGGCGACGCCGCCCGCCGCCATGACGTCCGGTTAACGCAAAGCCCATTATGATCTCTTTATAGTTGGGAAAAGCATTACATTAGGACAAATTTGCCTGGTTAACATTTCCAGGTCTAACCTGATGATGAATGCGTAAATGATAACGATAGATAGCGATAAACGAGCAGATTCAATTATGCTTACCCAATTCAAAATTAACTGCGGGAGGTCAATTTGATCCCGGACGTATCTGAAGCACTTTCATGGCTGGAAGCCAATCCTCATGCGCTGGAAGGTATTCGCCGGGGTGTGGAGCGCGAAACCTTGCGCATTTCAGCCAACGGCCGTTTGGCGCAAACCCCGCATCCCGAATCACTGGGCGCGGCGTTGACGCATAAATGGATTACCACGGATTTTGCCGAAGCACTGCTCGAATTTATCACGCCGGTAGATGACGATGTCGATCATCTGCTGGCCATGCTGCGCGATATCCATCGCCACGTGGCGCGCAAACTGGGCGAGGAACGCATGTGGCCGATGAGCATGCCGTGTTTCATCGACCATACCCAGCCCATTGAACTGGCGCAATATGGTTCTTCCAACATCGGGTGCTTCAAGACACTGTATCGCGAAGGCTTGAAGAATCGTTACGGCGCCCTGATGCAGATTATCTCCGGCGTACATTATAATTTTTCTCTGCCGCTGGCATTTTGGCAGGCGCGGCTGGGCATCACGGATGAGTTAAGCGGCAAAGCGGAAATTTCCGACGGTTACCTGCGCCTTATCCGCAATTATTATCGCTTCGGCTGGGTTATCCCTTATTTATTCGGGGCCTCGCCGGCAATCTGTTCGTCCTTCCTTGACGGACGCCAGACCGATTTGCCCTTTGAACGCTCGATATCCGGCATGATCTATCTGCCGTACGCCACATCGCTGCGGCTCAGCGACCTGGGTTACACCAATAAGTCGCAAAACCAGCTGGGAATGACCTTCAATCGGCTGGAGGATTATATTATCGCCCTTAAGCGGGCCATCAAGACGCCCTCTGCCGACTACCAGCGTATCGGTTTGGAAAAGCACGGCAAACGGCTACAGATCAACACCAACGTGCTGCAGATCGAAAACGAGCTCTATGCGCCGGTACGCCCCAAACGTGTGACCCGAAAGGGTGAATCTCCGTCCGATGCCCTACTGCGCGGTGGCATTGAGTATATTGAAGTACGGTCTCTCGACATCAATCCCTTTTCGCCTATCGGCATCGACGAACAGCAGGCGCGCTTCCTGGATCTTTTCCTGATTTGGTGTACGCTGGCTGAGGCGCCGGAAATGAGCGCGGAGGAGGTGCTGTGCACCCGCACCAACTGGAATAAAGTCATTTTGGAAGGACGCAAACCCGGCCTGATGCTGGGCGTCGATTGCGGCTCCCAGCAGGAGCCGCTGGCCCAGATCGGCAAGGCTTTGTTCCGGGATTTGCGCCGCGTGGCGTTGATTCTCGACGGTAATAATCATAATGAACAGTACCGCCAGGCCTGCGATAACCTGGGAGCCTGCTTTGACGATCCGACCCTGACCTTCTCGGCGCGCCTTCTCGAGGCGATGAAAGAACATGGCATTGGCGGACTGGGCTTGATGCTGGCGAATGAGTATCGGCAAACTTTATGCGATGAACCGCTGGAAATACTGACCGAAGAGGGGTTGGCGGCGGAGCAGTCGCGTTCCTGGCAGCGGCAGCGCGAGATTGAAGCCGGTGATACGGTGGGTTTTGAGCAGTTTGTTGCGCAGCATAACGCCGGCTGAAAAAGAAAAGGCCACAGAGGACTGTGGCCAAATAAACATCTCTGAATACAGGGATGATGATAACAAATGCGCGTCTTTCATAAATTATGACTCGCGCCAAGGGGAAAAGTTTCCTTGCAATGGTAAAAAAAATTTATTTTTCTAAGAGGAGGTGACGTATGCCACTACTGGATAGCTTTACTGTAGACCACACCCGCATGGCCGCACCTGCGGTTCGTGTTGCAAAGACCATGAAAACTGCCCATGGCGATACCATCACCGTCTTTGATTTGCGTTTTTGCCGACCCAATCTGGAAGTGATGCCCGAGCGCGGCATTCATACTCTGGAACATTTATTCGCCGGTTTTATGCGTAATCATCTTAATGGCGACGGTGTCGAAATCGTCGATATTTCCCCCATGGGCTGTCGCACCGGTTTTTACATGAGCCTGATAGGCGCGCCGGATGAAGTTCGCGTCGCCAACGCATGGAAGGCCGCCATGGCCGATGTGCTGAAAGTGACCGACCAGAATAAAATTCCCGAGTTAAATGAATATCAATGCGGGACCTATCACATGCATTCCCTTCCGGAAGCGCAGGAGATTGCCCAGCATATTCTGGATAACGATATCCGGGTGAACCATAACGATGAACTGGCGCTGCCGAAGGAAAAACTGGCGGAGCTGCATATCTAGACCGGCCGTGGCCGCCCGCATGGATTTGCCATCATCCCAAGCCCTTCCCTGTGGAGGGCTTTTTGTATGGGGCAAAGGTATCGCGATGGGGATCAGGCTTCGTCCACGCCCGTTTTAAAGGCCTTCTGCGGGGTAATGCGCACCTGTTTGATCATATTGTCCTGCACCGCCATGATTTCAATCTTATAGCTGCCAATCTGAGTCTGCGCGCCCACCGGCGGGATATCCTGCAGGGCCTCAAGCAGCATGCCGTTAACCGTGCGCGCCTCGGCTTCCGGCAGCGTCCAGTTGAAGGCCTTGTTCAGCTCGCGGATATTGGCGCCGCCCTCGATAAGCACCGAACCGTCGCTTTGCGGGATCACTTCCTCCGCCAGGGTGGGCGACATGGAGGTGGTAAAGTCGCCGACAATCTCCTCCAGAATATCCTCGACCGTCACCAGTCCCTGGATATCCCCGTACTCATCGACGATAAGACCGACTTTTTCTTTGTTGCGCTGAAATTTCACCAACTGGATATTCAGCGGCGTACCTTCGGGAATGTAATAGATTTCATCGGCGGCGCGCAGCAGGTTTTCCTTGGTAAACTCCTGTTTCTCGGTCATCAGGCGATAGGCTTCGCGCACCCGCAGCATGCCGATGGCATCGTCGAGATTGTCGCGGTACAGCACGATGCGCCCGTGGGGGGAATGGGTCAGCTGGCGGATAATATTGCGCCATTCATCGTTGACATTAATGCCGACAATTTCATTGCGCGGCACCATGATGTCGCCGACGCTGACCTTTTCCAAATCCAGCACCGACAGCAGCATGTCCTGGTTGCGCCGCGAAATCAGCGAACGGGACTCATTGACGATGGAGCGCAGTTCGTCTTTGCTCAGGGCGTCATTCAGGTTAGACGGGACTTTGATGCCCATGATGCGCATCAGGATGCGGGTAATGATGTTCAGCAGCCAGACCAGCGGCATCATGATTTTTTGCAGCGGCGCCAGCAGCAGGCTGCTGGGCAGGGCTATATGTTCGGGATACAGCGCCGCCACGGTCTTGGGCAGCACTTCGGCGAACAGCAGAATAACAAAAGTCAGAATGCCGGTTGAGATCGCCACGCCAAGATCGCCATACAGGCGCATGCCGACAATGGTGGCCAGCGCCGAGGCCAGGATATTGACCAGGTTGTTGCCGATCAGGACCAGGCTTAACAGGCGGTCGGTACGGCGTAATAGCTTTTCGACGCGGCGCGCGGCGCGATTGCCTTGTTTGGCCAGATGCCGCAGACGATAACGATTGAGGGTCATCATCCCGGTTTCGGAGGCCGAAAAATAAGCGGACACCAGTACCATAATCACCAGAATAATTATCAGCGTACTGGTTGAAACCTGTTCCAACGTGGGGATTCCTTTTTAGGCGTAAATAAAGCGTTCGGCGGCACCCCGCGATGGGATGCCGTCGGTTTCTCGTTAACCGGCCAGCATATTCTGCCAGATGCGGCTGCCGAAATAGGCCAGCGTCAACAGCAGCACGCCGACCAGGCTCAGCCAGACCACAGGGCGCCCGCGCCAGCCCTCACGATAATGGCCCCACAATAAAACAATATAGACCAGCCAGGCGATGAAGGAGAGCACGGCTTTATGCAGGTTTTCACCGCTGAACATATTTTGCATATACACCAGGCCGGTGCCCAGGGTCAGGGTCAGCAGCACCACGCCGACCTGGGTGATATGGAACATTTTACGTTCAATGCCCATCAGCGGCGGCATATCGGCGCTGAACGTCAGCCGTTTGGTCTTCAGTAAATGATCCAGCCAGGCCAGCTGGAAGGCATACAAGGCGGCGATAATCAGCACCGCATAGGAAAACAGCGCCAGGCCGATATGAACCAGCAGCGCCGGCGAGGCTTCCAGGTGGGTAATAAATTCCCCGGGCATCAGCGCGGAGACGGCCAAATGGATCATGGCGAAAATATACACCACCGGCAGCAGAAACCAGCCGCGGTTACGCGTGGCGACCGAGGTCATCACCAAGGCTATCAGCAGGCTCACCAGGGAGCCGATGTTCAGCAGGCTCAGGTTCTGTCCGGCATCAACGTTGAAAATGCGCAGATACAGCGTGCCGGCGTGGCTTGCCAGCGCCACCGTGGCGGAGAGCAGCGCCAGGCGGCGATAGGCGTCGTTCCTGCGCAAAATGGTGGGCAGGATCAGGCCGAGACTTACGGCGTAGGCAACAAAAGCCAGTAGGGCAATCCAGGACATATGGCAAATGGGCTTTGGCTAGGATGAAAGAGGCGACCAGTATAGCGTCAGCGGCGCCCCGCACCAAACGTTCTCGTCGCGGGGGCAGCGATCCGCCGCGGCTTCGTGTTATACTCAGCGGCAATAATGTCGCGCAAGCGGCCGGACGCCAGGTTGAGCAGGTTGAGTAGAGAACGATGTTTGAAAATTTATCCGACAGATTATCGCGCTCATTGCGCAATATCAGCGGCCGGGGCCGCCTGACAGAAGAGAACATTAAAGAAACCCTGCGCGAAGTGCGCATGGCGTTGCTTGAAGCCGACGTGGCCCTGCCCGTGGTGCGTGATTTTATCAATCGGGTAAAAGAGCGCGCGGTCGGCCAGGAAGTCAATAAAAGCCTGACGCCGGGACAGGAATTCGTCAAAATCGTGCGCACCGAGCTGGTTAGCGCGATGGGCGAGGAGAATAACGAGCTCAACCTGGCGGCCCAGCCGCCGGCGGTGGTGTTGATGGCGGGCCTGCAAGGGGCCGGTAAAACCACAAGCGTCGCCAAGCTTGGCAAATATCTGCGCGAAAAGCATAAGAAAAAAGTGCTGGTGGTGTCCGCCGACGTTTATCGCCCGGCGGCCATCCGGCAGTTGGAAACCCTGGCGGAGACGGTGGGGGTGGATTTCTTCCCATCCGATGCCGCGCAACGGCCGATTGATATCGTCAACCAGGCGTTGCAGCACGCGAAACTGAAATTCTACGATGTGCTGCTGGTCGATACCGCCGGCCGCCTGCATGTCGATGAAGCCATGATGGACGAAATCAAGCAGATTCACGCGGCCGTCGGGCCGGTGGAAACGCTGTTCGTCGTCGACGCCATGACCGGTCAGGACGCCGCCAATACCGCCAAGGCGTTTAACGAGGCGCTGCCGCTCACCGGGGTGATCCTGACCAAGGTCGACGGCGACGCGCGCGGCGGGGCGGCGTTGTCCATCCGCCATATTACCGGCAAACCGATCAAGTTCATGGGCGTGGGTGAAAAAACCGACGCCCTGGAGCCCTTCTACCCGGAGCGTATCGCCGGGCGGATCCTGGGCATGGGCGACGTGCTGTCGCTCATCGAGGACATCGAAAGCAAGGTCGATCGCGTCCAGGCTGAAAAGCTGGCGAACAAGCTTAAAAAAGGCGACGGTTTTGATTTAACCGATTTTCTCGATCAGCTTAAACAAATGCGCAATATGGGCGGCATGGCCAGCATGATGAGCAAGCTGCCCGGCGCCGGCCAGCTGCCGGCCAACGTAAAATCGCAAATGGACGACAGCGTGCTGGTGCGTATGGAGGCCATCATCAACTCCATGACGTTCAAGGAGCGCGCGCAGCCCGAGATCATCAAAGGTTCGCGCAAGCGCCGTATCGCCACCGGCTGTGGTTTGCAGGTGCAGGACGTCAATCGCATGCTCAAGCAGTTCGATGACATGCAGCGCATGATGAAGAAAATGAAGAAGGGCGGAATGGCTAAAATGCTGCGCGGCATGAAGGGCATGATGCCGCCGGGATTCACCGGGCGTTAACTATCGATTGCTTTTTGCCCCAAAACGCGTAGAATTTTGGAGCTTTTTATACTACAGCTTTAAATGGCAACTGGGCCCCGTTCCTCGATGGGGCCCGGTTGTTTTATTAACTAAAGAGGATGTTATGGTAACAATTCGTTTGGCACGTGGCGGCGCAAAAAAACGCCCGTTTTATCAAATCGTCGTGACCGACAGCCGCAATGCGCGTGATGGTCGCTTTATTGAACGTATTGGCTTCTACAACCCGATCGCTTCCGGTCAGGCTGAAGGCCTGCGTTTAGACCTGGATCGCATCGAGCATTGGGTCGGCCAGGGCGCAACCGTTTCAGAACGCGTTTCTGGTCTTATCAAAGACGCGAAGAAAGCGGCTTAAAGGATCTCGGTGGCGGCTATGAGCAAACAAATCCGTACCGCAATTCCCACCAACCCCATTATCGTGGGCAAAATGGGATCGACGTATGGCATTCGCGGTTGGCTCAGAGTGTTTTCTTCCACTGAAGAATCCGAAAGCATTTTTGATTACCAGCCCTGGTTCATTAAACGGGCGGGTGAGTGGCAGTGTATCGAGCTGGAAGGCTGGAAGCGCCACAGTCAGGATTTGATCATCAAGGTCAAAGGCATGGAAGACCGGGAAGCGGCGGCTCTGCTGACGAACTGTGAAATCGTCGTGGACTCTACGCAGCTGCCGGCTCTGGACGCGGGTGATTACTACTGGAAAGACCTTACGGGCTGCCGGGTAGTGACCACTGCGGGCTATGAGCTGGGCGGCGTCATCGATATGATGGAAACCGGCTCCAATGATGTCATGGTGGTAAAAGCCAACCTGAAAGATGCCTTCGGTATCCAGGAGCGGTTGATCCCGTTCCTCGACGGACAGGTTATCAAAAAAGTGGATCTCGGCGCTCACGTGATTGAGGTCGATTGGGATCCGAGTTTTTGAACCCCGGCGGTAAAACAGTGATAATGGGTGGAACGGCGTTATGTGGATTGGTGTTATCAGCCTGTTTCCCGATATGTTTCGCGCAATCACTGATTACGGGGTAACTGGCCGGGCAGTGAAAAACGGCCTGCTGAGTATGCAGTGCTGGAGTCCGCGTGATTTCGCGCACGACAGGCATCGCACCGTGGACGAACGCCCCTACGGCGGCGGACCGGGCATGCTGATGATGGTGCAGCCCTTGCGGGACGCGATACACGAGGCAAAAAAACAAGCAGGCGCCGGGGCGAAGGTGATTTATCTCTCCCCCCAGGGACGTAAGCTCGATCAGCAAGGTGTGAGCGAGCTGGCCGCCAACCCGAAGATGATTCTGGTGTGCGGTCGTTATGAAGGTATAGACGAGCGGCTGATAGCCACCGAAATTGATGAAGAATGGTCAATCGGTGATTATGTGCTCAGCGGCGGTGAACTGGCGGCCATGGCGCTGATTGATTCCGTCTCCCGGTTTATCCCAGGGGTATTGGGTCATGAGGCATCGGCGGCGGAGGACTCCTTCGCCGAGGGCTTGCTGGACTGCCCGCACTATACCCGTCCCGAAGCATTGGCAGGCATGGAGGTTCCGCCGGTATTACTGTCGGGCAACCATGAGGAAATACGCCGCTGGCGTTTGAAACAGTCACTGGGCCGTACCTGGCTTAGAAGACCTGAACTTCTGGAAAGCCTAGCTCTGACTGACGAGCAAGCAAAGTTGCTGGCTGAGTTCCAACGGGAACATCAGTCTTTGCGACAAAACTAATAGGGGTATGCCAGCCTTGGTGCTGACAGCCCGAACACTCAGTTTACCTAGGGTAAGAGACCTATTATGAGCAACATTATTAAACAGATTGAAGAAGAACAGATGAAGCAGGACGTACCTGCGTTCCGTCCGGGTGATTCCGTGGAAGTGAAGGTATGGGTTGTTGAAGGCAGCAAAAAACGTCTGCAGGCATTCGAGGGCGTGGTTATCGCTATTCGTAACCGCGGTCTGCATTCTGCATTTACTGTTCGCAAAATTTCCAATGGCGAAGGTGTTGAGCGTGTGTTCCAGACTCATTCACCGGTTATCGACAGCATCACGGTTAAACGTCGTGGCGCCGTTCGTCAGGCCAAACTGTATTACCTGCGTGAACGTACTGGTAAGTCTGCGCGTATCAAAGAACGTCTTAACGCCTAGTACGCTTTCGCAACATCCGAAAGCATTTAGTTAGCAAAGGTCGGCCGGTTGGCCGGCCTTTTTTTTTAGCCTGATGAGTTATGATGATAAGTTGGATACCATGATGACACCTTGATCATTATATGAAGATGCAGATTAGATATCAGCGCGTTAGCGTGGGACACATTGGCTGGGAATGCAAAGGTTAGCCATTGGATGTACACAAATTTGCTTTTGATTCTAATAAATTATTGCGAGGATAGACTTTAGGCTGGTAGTTGATGAGAATCTCATTCGAAACTTTTCCGCCAATATATGTCACCGTTTTGAACGGATTTTCATTACCGCAATTCTTTACATCTATGCCGAAATCATCTAACAGCATGGATCCTATGTTATCCAGGAAAGGCTGATATTTCAACAATCTTTCCATGTTTTGGTCCACAGAAAATATCATGTCTTTTGGGCAATAATAACTATTGCCAAAATCACTATAGACTTCCTCTATTTTTCTAAAATCAAATACTTTGTTAATAAATGAATCGATGATAAATGATCGTTTTCGGTTATTAATAACAAAATCCAACTGCGTTGCACTATGCCCTCCCGATGAACTCATATCGACAATACAGCTTATGGCTGGTTTTAATGACTTGATGATACTTGCGTTATAACCCAGGGCGCTGAGTCTTTTTTCGAGTGAAAACGTCAATAAAATTGCGTTAAGTCGTGACATCTCGCCGCAGTTGCCATGGCGTGAGGTTAAATGATTATATATCACGTTGGTCATGTAATAAGCGAGGTTGCTTATTTCCACATTACCGTCGATAACCCCAAAACTCCGATACGCTGTAATAATATTATTGTATGCAGACGATACAGCATAGTCATCCGGAGAGGAACCTATCCTTGATATCTGTTGCTCAGTGAGCTCCACAGCTTCCATTTTTGCTATATCCAAAAGGGCTCGTGTAGATGAGTAAGCCGTAGCTGAATAAGTAAAGCTCATGCAATCAGCTGCAATTTCGATTATGTCTTCAAGAAGCTGGGCAGAAAGATCCTCTGCGAGAGGCATTACGGTACAGACTGCTTGTTGTTTAGATGCAGTTAAAATTTTTCTGATAACGTTATTTATCATTGGAAATATATTTTGTAGTGATGAATTATATGAATTGCTAACATTATCATTTTTTACAATGGTATACTCCAAACCAGAATCCTGTATTTTTTTATTTGCTTGCTCTAAAGCATAATGCAGTTTATTATTTTTATTATAAGAATCAATGAAATAGGTTAAGTCTGGAACATCTTCCAAAACCGTCTCGGCAGAAGCATACACGGGGAAATGCATTTTCTCAAACTGGCTGTTTATTTCGTCTTTATCAAATACACCATTCAGCAGTGGATCTATGATGTAAGTGTGTTTGCCAATGTCCAAGCTGTTAAATTCAAGCTGTACAACTTTACATATGCCACCGCCCGCTTTTGCCATTAATATAGAGATTTTTGGCGGGAAGAATATACCCTCATGTGCTGTGATTTTACCATCGGCAAAGCTATTTTTTAACGCGCACTTCATTAATAACGCAATTAATGTAGTTAGATAAACTGCTCCTCCGGTGCAGTTTAAAAAATTTTGCTCTAGTTTATCGTCGAAGCAGGGATGTTTTTTTTCAATGTCTTGTTCAATATCGAAATATTCTAGATATTTCCCGTGGGTCTCTTCCTCAGAAATACCGGATTGGCAGTAACCTCTATCACCACAGTGTAATCCCGCGCCTACCAGTCGTGAAAGTTCGAGAATAGATGATTTTTGAGCGTGAGTAACAATAAAATTGCACACTTTTTTGCTGAGAATAAGTATATCCTCGACTATTTGTTTATGACTTAACATAGCCTGACAAGCATTAATAGGCACAAATTCCGCCATGTTAGGGGTATATGTATTTGTTATATTCATTAATTTACCTGTTAAATATTAGGGTTAGCAAGTTAATAACAATTCGCGAATAGTTTATAATAATGAATGAAAAAATAAAATAGATAAAGCGAGCGAACGATTGTATGCTAACGCGTTTTTTAGCCGCCATTTATATTGTGGAGGGTTCATTAGGGGAATGTTTGCTCACACCTTTACCACACAAATATCGAGAATTTTTATAAAATTTAACGTGACCGGCTGTTTAGGTTGTACATATGCGTCAAAGTCCTTCTACTGACTGTTTAACCATCCCCCCGATATGTTTGCATCACGCATCATTTAATCCACCTTCATATCATGGTTTACCGCCGGCTGCCGGCATAAAGCGTACAGTCCGCTGAAAATACCGGTTCAATGAATGGTAACCGGTTGCCGGGGTCAGCGATGCATTACATGCCGAGGGTAGTAGCGTGGTCATGGTGTTTTTGTGGGTGAAATATTTCCTTCTGACGACGTTAAAAAAAGCAATAGAAAAATAATAATCACTAATGTACATTATACTTTACACTTATGTCGTGCGTCGCGCAGGCAGGACGCAAGCTAACGGCTTAAGACTGATAAATAGCGTTAACTATCTGTATAATAAAATAATAAAATTGAATGGAGTTTATTTTTTCTTACGATGAAGTTATGGATTCAGCTATGTTTAGCATGATATGTAATTTAAAATTTACAGCTATGGATTGAAATATTTACTATTGATGGTAATATACGGCCCATACGCAGCGGATGGGTGATGTTACCGATCGGCGGCACTACACTTTTAGTCAGGACACAAACCATGCAAAAAGATGCGCTCAATAATGTCCATATCCTTGATGAACAGGTAATGATTACGCCGGAAGAACTTAAACGGCAGTTCCCTTTAACCGAGGCGGAACAACAGGCCATCGCCGCCTCGCGCCACACCATCGCCGATATCATACACGGCCGGGATCCCCGGCTGCTGGTGGTCTGCGGGCCCTGTTCCATCCATGACCTGGATTCGGCGCTGGACTATGCCCGGCGGCTGACGGAACTGTCGGCGGAGCTGAGCGACCAGCTCTACATCGTCATGCGCGTCTATTTTGAAAAGCCCCGCACCACCGTGGGCTGGAAAGGGCTGATCAACGATCCATACATGGACAACTCCTTTGACGTGGAGGCCGGCCTGAAAATCGCCCGCGGCCTGCTGCTGGATTTGGTGCGCATGGGCCTGCCGCTGGCCACCGAAGCGCTGGACCCCAATAGCCCGCAATATTTAGGCGATCTGTTCAGCTGGTCCGCCATCGGCGCGCGCACCACCGAGTCACAGACCCATCGTGAAATGGCGTCCGGCCTGTCGATGCCGGTGGGATTCAAGAACGGCACCGACGGAAGTTTGGCCACCGCCATCAACGCCATGCGCGCCGCCGCCATGCCGCACCGTTTTATGGGTATTAACCAGGCGGGACAGGTGGCGCTGCTGCAAACCCGGGGCAATCCTGACGGCCATGTGATTCTGCGCGGCGGCAAGCAGCCCAATTACCATGCGGCCGACATTGCCGACTGTGAACAGCAGATGGCCAAGGCCGGTCTTAACGCGGCGCTGATGATTGATTGCAGCCACGGCAATTCCAATAAAGATTATCGGCGCCAGGGCGAGGTGGCGCAATCGGCGCTGGCGCAGATCAAGGCGGGCAACCGCTCCATTATCGGCCTGATGCTGGAAAGCCATATTCATGAAGGCAACCAGTCGTCGGAGCAGCCGCGCGACGCTATGCGCTACGGCGTATCGGTAACGGACGCCTGTATCGATTGGCAAAGTACCGATACACTGTTACGACAACTGCATAATGAACTGCGCGGCGTCCTTGCGGGACGGCTGACGGGAGAATAAGAGCGTATGGTAGCGGAACTTAACGCGTTACGGGATCAGATTGATGAAGTGGACAAGTCTCTTTTAGCCTTACTGGCCCGGCGGCTGCATCTGGTGGCCGAGGTGGGCGAGGTGAAAAGTCGTTACGGACTGCCGATTTATGCCCCCGATCGCGAGGCGGCCATGCTGGCGTCGCGCCGGCAAGAGGCGGCGGCGCAGGGCGTGCCGCCCGATTTGATAGAAGATGTGTTAAGACGCGTAATGCGCGAGTCCTATTCCAGCGAAAACGACAAGGGTTTCAAAACGCTTTGCCCACAGCTGCGCCCGGTGGTAATTATCGGCGGCGGCGGCCAGATGGGCGGGCTGTTTAAAAAAATGCTGCTGCTTTCCGGTTACCGGGTCAGGATCCTCGAACAGGAGGACTGGCCGCGGGCGACGGAACTGCTGGCGGACGCGGGCATGGTGATAGTCAGTGTGCCAATCCACCTGACCGTCGAGGTAATAGAACGCCTGCCGCCATTACCGGAAGACTGTATCCTGCTGGATCTGGCGTCGATAAAAAACGCGCCGCTGCAGGCGATGCTGGCCGCCCATAACGGGCCGGTATTAGGGTTGCACCCCATGTTCGGCCCAGATAGCGGCAGTCTGGCCAAGCAGGTGGTCGTCTATTGCGATGGCCGCCAGCCGGAAGCCTATCAATGGCTGCTGGAGCAAATCCAGGTATGGGGCGCCCGGCTGCACCGCACCAGCGCCGTGGAGCACGATCAGAACATGGCGTTTATCCAGGCGCTGCGCCATTTCGCCACCTTTGCTTATGGCATGCACCTGGCGGAAGAGAATGTCGAGCTGGAGCAATTGCTGGCCCTGTCGTCGCCGATTTACCGCCTGGAACTGGCGATGATCGGGCGCTTGTTCGCCCAGGATCCGCAGCTGTATGCGGACATCATTATGTCGTCGGAAAGCAACCTGGCGCTGATCAAACGCTATTACCAGCGCTTCGGCGAGGCCATTTCCCTGCTGGAGCAGGGGGATAAGCAGGCGTTTATCGCCCGTTTCAAAAAGATCGAGCACTGGTTCGGCCGCTACGCCCAGAGCTTCCTGGAGGAGAGCCGCTTGCTGCTACGCCAGGCTAACGACATCCGCAGATAGCCGGGTCCGGCGGCAAGGGAAGGGCGTGAGGTGGGTGTGATATCCGCCCGTTTTTTTATAATAAACCCAGGGCCATGCGATATGGCCCGTTTTATGTTGGCGCCATTAAGCGCGCTGTTTATTGCGCATCGACCGGTACCACGTTTTCCGACGGGTAGCAGCCCAGGATCTTCAGCGACCGGGTGATGGCCTGTAGCCCGATCAGGGCTTTTTGCATTGCCGCGCCGCGTAAATTAGCCTGCACGTCGATATAAAACATCTCTTCGCGCGGATTACCGTGGATTGGCCGCGACTCCAGCCGCGTCATTACAATACCCTGGTCGCGCAGCACCAGCAGCGCTTCCACCAGCGCGCCGGACTGCTGGCCGGTGGCCATAATCAGGGTGGTCTTGGCCGGAACCTGCTCGGAAACGTCAATTGCCTTGCGCGCCAGCACAATAAAGCGGGTGAAATTTTGCTGTTGATTGGCCAGGTTGTGTTCCAACACCTGCAGGCCGTACAGCGCGCCGCCCGGGCCGCTGCCGAGCGCCGCGGCATGGGGGGAGTTCAGCGCCGCCACTTTTTCCATGGCGGCGGCGGTGCTTTCGCAATACTCCATCTTCCACTGCGGGTAGCGGCTGATAAACTGACTGCACTGCTGAAACGGCTGCGGATGGCTGTACACCACCTCTATCTGGTCGATACTGCTCTCGCCGGTCACCAGCATGCAGTGATCGATGGGATTGGTCAGTTCACCCACCAACGAGAGATTGGTATGCTGCAGCAGGTCGTAGACGTCATTAATCGAGCCCGAGCTGCTGTTTTCAATCGGCAGCACGCCATAGTCTGCCTGGCCGGTCTCCACCATTTGGACAATGTCGGTAAATTTCTGGCAGCCGCATTCCACCACCTGATCAAAATAGCGCGCGCCGTATTGCCGCGCGGCCAGGTGGGAATAAGAACCTTTCGGCCCCAGAAAGGCGATGCGCGCCGATCGCTCAAGGGTCTGGTTAAGGTCGGATTGCAACAGCGCCTGCTGGGTCAGCACGGAATCTTCGATAATCAGCTGAAAGAGACGCGTAATATAAAACCCGTCAAGATTCAGTTTCTTGCCTTCTGTAACCAGGTGCTCAAGCAAAAGCCGCTCACGTTCCTTATCGCGGATGGGGCGATGGGAGGTTAATTTGCTGCGCGCCACGTCGAGCGCCAGCCCGCGCCTTTCCGCCAGCAGTGTCAACAGCTTTAAATCCAGCGCGCTGATGCGTTCGCGCAGTGCCAGTAATGGGTTGTCGCTCATATTATTAGCTACCTTTCAATAGGTCATAAAAAAAGCCTCCTGTTTTCAGGAGGCTTTTTTGTTCGTCTTCGTATTCTTTCTCATAGGACGACCGGCCTCCCGTTCAGGGGAAGATAAAAAAGAAGGCGAAGAAAAACGGAGTTATATGCATGGTATCAACTTTTTGGCTAACCGGAGGCTTACAGTAACCGTTGGCTTTTCATTCTGTCAATATAAAACGCGCCATTACGGCGCGTTATTCAGGATGTGGCGACTAAACAGGCCCGCCTGTCGCCTGGAGGGGATTATTGCCGGGCCGCACGCCGGTTATTCTTCGACAATGTTAGTCGCGGCGGTCTTAACGCATTCCGCTGCGCGCCTGGCCTCGCCTTTATGCTGTACCTTGTTGAGCTGGCGTTCCAGCTTGGTAATCAGTTCATTGATAGCAACGTACATGTCCTGGTTGCTGGCGCTGGCGACTAATTGCCCATTGGGCGTATTGAGCGTGGCATCGGCCACAAATCCCTGTGGTTGCTTGGAGAGGATTATATGAGGATTTATCAGCTGGGTCTGCCATTTTGCCAGTTTAGCCAGTCGTTCTTCCGCATGTTGACGAATGGCCGGCGTAATATCCATTTGCTTACTGGTAATATTGATAATCATATCACTACCTCTCTACTTTCCGTCTACGTAGTTAAAGCATACCCTCAGAATGACGAAAAAGTGTGATTTCTATCACTTATTTTTTTGGGTTGCGTGGGCGATCACAGGTTTAGTTACACCCTGTCCGGAAAGGGGTTGCAAGGCTTGAGTGTTGCGGGGGGATGGGGCATTATTGAATGGATAAGTCAGGCGCCGCCCGGGCGTTTACCGCGGCCATTCCCCCCGTTCTTCCATTTTCATCCCGCCCCGGGCAAAAAAAACGGCAGCCGAAGCTACCGGGATTTTCTTGCCTGCGGTTTACGTAGCTTAGGTTATCAGGCCGGGTTGGCGCTGATGATTTTCGCCACTTTGTCCGCCTGGCCCTGAAGCTGCATTTGCCGATAGGCGTTTTGCATCAGCGGCAGCGCGTCTCGCGTCGCCTGGGCATCGGGGAAGTCACGCAGCATCTGTTCGACCCGGTTGACCACCGCCACATAGGCGCCGCGTTTGGTGTAGAACTGTACGACTGCCAGCTCATACTTGGCCAGGCGATCCTTCAGATAAACCAGACGTTTGCTGGCATCCGTGGCATACTGGCTGTTGGGATAGCTGCGGACCAGTTGGGTAAAATCACGATAGGCCGCGCGGGCATGCTCCGGGTCGCGGTCGGAACGATCCACGCCGAAGAACCCTTGCAATGCGCTGTCATCCAGCGCCATATCCGTCAAACCACGCATGTAGTAGACGTAATCGACGTTTGGATGCGTCGGGTTCAGGCGGAGGAAACGGTCGATCGAGGCTTGGGCCAATGTGAGGTCCGCCGATTTATAATAGGCATAAATCAAATCGAGCTGAACCTGCTGCGCGTAGGGACCGAACGGATAGCGGTTATCCAGTGCTTCCAGTTCCCTGATGGCTCCCTTGTAGTTGCCGTCCTGCAATTTGAGCTGCGCGGACGCATAAATCTCGGCGGGCGGATTATCCGGAACGGGATCCTTGGAACTGGAGCAACCGACCAGCATCAGGCTCAATGTGGCTGCTGCCACCAGATATTTCATACGCATCATGACGTTTTGCTTATCCTCGAGTGTTATTCCGGGAGACTGTCCGTTAAGCTCCCGAATGAGACCAGCTACAATAGCATATTATTCTAAACGGCATTGCCGTGAAAACCCTTTGATAACGAAGAAGCTGCATATGGCACAACAACTACTACTCACCGGTGTGGTGAATGAATCACAACTCGGGCAACGATTAGATCAGGCTTTGGCTGAAATGTTCCCTGATTATTCCCGATCGCGCATAAAAGTCTGGATCCTTGATGGCCTGGTCCAGGTCAACGGGGTGGTGCTCGCAACGCCGAAAGAAAAAGTGCTCGGCGGGGAAAATATTGAAATCAATGCGGTACTTGAAGAAGATACCCGCTGGGCGGCCCAGGATATCGCCTTGAATATCGTCTATGAAGACGACGATATCATGGTGCTGAATAAACCCCGCGATCTCGTGGTGCACCCCGGCGCGGGCAATGCCGACGGCACCATCCTGAACGCATTGCTGCATTATTATCCGCCGATTGCCGAGGTTCCCCGCGCGGGCATCGTCCATCGCCTGGATAAGGATACCACCGGACTGATGGTGGTGGCCAAGACGGTCCCGGCGCAGACCCGGCTGGTGGAATCCCTGCAGGCGCGGGAGATAACCCGTGAATACGAGGCGGTGGCCATTGGCAATATGACCGCCGGCGGTACGGTGGAACAGCCTATTTCCCGTCATCCCAGCAAACGCACCCTGATGGCGGTGAGTCCGATGGGTAAACCCGCGGTCACCCATTACCGCATCATGGAACATTTCCGTGTCCATACCCGGCTGCGGCTGCGGCTGGAGACCGGTCGCACCCATCAGATCCGGGTGCATATGGCGCATATCAACCATCCGCTGGTGGGCGACCCGTTATACGGCGGCCGCCCGCGTCCGCCCAAGGGCGCTTCCGACGCCTTTGTCGGACTGCTGCGCGGGTTCGACCGCCAGGCGCTCCATGCCACTATGCTGCGCCTGTATCATCCCATCACCTCTATCGAGATGGAATGGCATGCGCCGTTGCCTCAGGATATGGTGGAGTTGATCGCCGCCATGCAGGCGGATGTGGCTATGGCTAACGAGCACATGGAATAACCCCCCTCTGCCGGTCGAACGCGCCCGCCGTGACCGCGCCCGCCAACGCGCGGGCCGCTGTCCGGCGCGGTCACGGCCCGGACCGGTAATCGCCGAAGTCCGACCCTGGCCGCATTATTTTTCTTCCGTCGGCGCGATGGCGTTGCCGGACGTATGGCAACTTTGCTCCGGCTGATATAATCTCTTTCACCAAGACGGTCCATGGCGGATGACAGGTATCTCCCAACTATATTGGCGAAAAATCCTTGAATTTTAAATAAACGACCTTATTTAATCTCCAGTAGCAATTTTGACCAATATGGGAGGAGTTATGCGCTTGGATCGTCTTACCAATAAATTCCAGCTTGCCCTCGCCGACGCTCAGTCGCTTGCGCTGGGGCGTGACAATCAGTTTATCGAACCGCTTCACGTCATGCAGGCCTTGCTAAACCAGGAAGGCGGCACGGTGCGGCCCTTACTGCAATCAGCAGGCATCAATCCCGGCCCGCTGCGCACCGAAATTGAAAAGGCCATCGAACGCCTGCCGCAGGTGGAAGGCACCGGCGGCGATGTACAGCCTTCCGCGGACCTGGTGCGGGTACTCAACCTGTGCGACAAACTGGCGCAAAAGCGCGCCGATAGTTTTATCTCATCCGAACTGTTCGTGGCGGCGGCGCTTGATTCGCGCGGTACCCTGGCGGACCTGCTAAAATCGGCCGGCGCGAGCGCGGAAAAAATCACCCATGCTATCGAGCAAATGCGGGGCGGGGACAACGTGAACGATCAAGGCGCCGAAGACCAGCGGCAGGCATTAAAAAAATACACCATCGATCTGACCGAACGGGCGGAGCTTGGCAAGCTTGACCCGGTTATCGGCCGTGACGAGGAAATCCGCCGCACTATCCAGGTCCTGCAGCGCCGCACCAAAAATAACCCGGTGTTGATAGGCGAACCGGGGGTGGGTAAAACCGCCATCGTTGAAGGTCTGGCGCAGCGCATTATCAACGGTGAAGTGCCCGAAGGCATGAAAAACAGCCGGGTGCTTTCGCTTGACATGGGGTCGCTGGTGGCGGGGGCAAAATACCGCGGCGAGTTCGAGGAACGCCTGAAGGGGGTGTTGAACGACCTCTCGAAGCAGGAAGGCCACATCATCCTGTTTATCGACGAACTGCATACCATGGTCGGCGCCGGTAAAGCCGACGGGGCGATGGATGCGGGCAATATGCTCAAACCCGCGCTGGCGCGCGGCGAGCTGCACTGCGTCGGCGCCACCACCCTGAATGAATACCGGCAATATATAGAGAAGGACGCCGCATTGGAGCGCCGGTTCCAAAAAGTGTTTGTCGCCGAGCCGAGCGTGGAGGATACCATCGCCATCCTGCGCGGCCTGAAAGAGCGTTATGAGCTGCATCATCATGTGCAGATTACCGACCCGGCCATCGTGGCCGCGGCGACGCTGTCCCATCGGTATATCTCCGACCGGCAATTGCCGGACAAGGCTATCGATCTGATAGACGAGGCGGCGTCGAGCATTCGAATCCAGATGGATTCCAAACCGGAAGCGCTGGATCGCCTCGAGCGGCGGATTATCCAGCTCAAGCTGGAACAGCAGGCGTTGAAGAAAGAATCCGACGATGCCAGCATTAAACGATTGGAGATGCTGGAAACCGAGCTGTCGCAAAAGGAACGGGATTATTCCGAGCTGGAGGAAGAGTGGAAGGCTGAAAAAGCCTCGCTTTCCGGCACCCAGTCCCTGAAGGCGGAGCTGGAACAGGCGAAGCTCTCCATTGAACAAGCCCGGCGTGTCGGCGATTTGGCGCGCATGTCCGAGCTACAGTACGGCAAGATCCCTGAACTGGAAAAACAGCTGGCGGCGGCGTCCCAGGCGGAAGGCAAAACCATGCGCCTGCTGCGTAACCGGGTAACCGATGTCGAAATTGCCGAGGTGCTGGCGCGTTGGACCGGTATCCCGGTCTCGCGCATGCTGGAGAGTGAACGCGACAAGCTGGTGCGCATGGAGCAGGCGCTGCATCACCGGGTCATCGGCCAGAACGAGGCGGTGGAAGCGGTGTCTAACGCCATCAGGCGCAGCCGCGCCGGCTTGGCCGATCCCAACCGCCCCATCGGCTCGTTTATGTTCCTCGGTCCGACCGGGGTGGGTAAAACCGAATTATGCAAGGCGTTGGCGACCTTCCTGTTCAACAGCGACGACGCCATGGTGCGCATCGATATGTCGGAGTTTATGGAGAAACACTCCGTATCGCGTTTAGTGGGCGCCCCTCCGGGCTATGTCGGTTATGAAGAAGGCGGTTATCTGACCGAAGCGGTGCGCCGTCGCCCTTATTCAGTCATCCTGTTGGATGAAATCGAAAAGGCGCATCCCGATGTGTTCAACATCCTGCTGCAGGTGCTGGACGACGGGCGCTTGACCGACGGGCAGGGGCGCACGGTGGATTTCCGCAATACCGTGGTGATCATGACCTCCAACCTGGGGTCCGATATTATCCAGGAACGCTTTGGCCAGATGAACTACCAGGAAATGAAAGATATGGTGCTGGGGGTGGTCAGCCACCATTTCCGCCCGGAATTCATTAACCGTGTCGATGAAGTGGTGGTCTTCCATCCGTTGGGCCGCGAGCATATCGCCAAGATAGCGCAAATCCAGCTGCAACGTTTGTACAAACGGCTGGAGGATCGCGGTTACAGCATGACGTTAACCGACGAGGCGTTGGCGCTGCTCAGCGAGGCGGGGTTCGACCCGGTGTTCGGCGCACGGCCGCTGAAACGCGCCATCCAGCAGGAAATAGAAAACCCGCTGTCGCAGCAGATGCTGTCCGGCACGCTTATCCCGGGCGTACCCATCCGGCTGGAAGTGGAAAACGGCCACATCGTGGCCAGGCAATAATCGGATACCATGATAATCCGGCTGAAAAGCCCCGCCGTTTTTACGGCGGGGCTTTTTTATGTAACCCGCGATGCTGGCTGATGCCGCCGGCGCCCATATCGGTATCAATCATCCCAATCCCGCTGGTGCCGGGGCTTGACGGTTTTTTCCAACGGCCTTTTCCGGCCCTGAAAACAGTAGCTCACTAACGTTTTGCTTTAATAATGAGCAGTTGAACGTTTTTTCTGAAATAGCCCTTGTCACCTGCTGGAAAGTCCCTATAATGCGCCTCCACTGACCGGGAACAACGGCTTACGCGTCGCCGGGTCGGGAAGGGAAAAGCGCCCCGCCGGGGCAAATAAAAGCTTGACTCTTCAGCGGGAAAACGTAATATACGCAACCCGCGCCAGGTGAGATTTACGCACGCTGGCCATGCTCTTTAACAATTTATCAGACAATCT
>NZ_DASWOM010000150.1:0-2404 GCF_036398755.1 Acerihabitans sp.
CGGCGCTGTTCAAACTGACGGTCGCTAACAACGTACATAACTTTGTTGAGCACCGCTATGCATTGTTGGAATTGGCGCTCTTAGGCCAAGGGCAAGACGACCTATCAGAATCGGACCAGCAATAGCTGACGAACTAAACAATTCAGCCCATTACCTTTTTTCATCACCTGCAAGGGTGAGGGCTTGTTTGTTCGTTTTAAATCCAATTTGAGCCGGTTCACACTTTTGATGAAAATGAATGAATGTTTTCACGACGAGGTATGTAGACTGGCCGCCATGATGAAATGAGGCACGTGTACATGTCTGAAGTTGAAACCAAAGCAGAAATCAATTTTGCCGATCTGGGGCTTTCCGCTCCCATCCTTAACGCCCTGACCGACCTGGGTTATGAAAAACCATCGCCGATCCAGTTAGAATGTATTCCGCAACTGCTTGCGGGACGCGACGTTTTGGGTATGGCGCAAACCGGGAGCGGTAAGACCGCCGCGTTTGCCCTGCCTTTATTGCACAATATCAATGCCGAACTGGCCGTTCCCCAGGTGCTGGTTCTGGCGCCGACCCGTGAGCTGGCGGTACAGGTCGCGGAAGCGATTTCCGATTTTGCCAAGCACATGAAAGGCATCAACGTGGTGGCGCTTTACGGCGGCCAGCGTTATGACGTTCAGCTGCGCGCCCTGCGCCAGGGTCCGCAGGTAGTGGTGGGCACCCCCGGCCGTTTGCTCGACCATTTGAAACGCGGCACCCTCGACCTGTCCAAATTAAGCGGACTGGTGCTGGACGAAGCTGATGAAATGCTGCGCATGGGCTTTATCGAAGACGTCGAAACCATTATGGCGCAGATTCCGGCCAAGCATCAGACCGCGTTATTTTCGGCCACCATGCCGGAAGCGATTCGCCGCATCACGCGTCGTTTCATGAACGATCCGCAGGAAGTGCGCATCCAGTCAAGCGTGACCACCCGCCCCGACATCAGCCAGAGCTATTGGACGGTGCAGGGTATGCGCAAGAACGAAGCGCTGGTCCGTTTCCTGGAAGCGGAAGACTTTGACGCCGCCATCATCTTCGTGCGCACCAAGAATGCCACGCTTGAAGTGGCGGAAGCACTGGAACACAGCGGCTACAACAGCGCGGCGCTGAACGGCGATATGAACCAGGCGCTGCGCGAGCAAACCCTGGATCGGCTGAAGGACGGCCGCCTGGATATCCTGATTGCCACCGATGTGGCGGCGCGCGGCCTGGATGTTGATCGCATCAGCCTGGTCGTTAACTACGATATCCCGATGGATTCAGAATCCTACGTCCACCGTATCGGCCGTACCGGTCGTGCCGGCCGTGCCGGCCGCGCGCTGCTGTTTGTTGAAAACCGCGAGCGCCGCCTGCTGCGTAATATCGAACGCATCATGAAGCTGACCATTCCGGAAGTGGAAATCCCGACCGGCGAGGTGCTGAGCCAGCGTCGTTTGGCGAAATTTGCCGCCAAGGTCCAGGCGCAGCTGGAAAGCAGCGATCTGGATATGTACCGTGCGCTGCTGGCTAAACTACAGCCGGCGGAAGAACTGGATATGGAAACGCTGGCCGCGGCCTTGCTGAAAATGGCCCAGGGCGATCGTCCGCTGATCCTGCCGCCGGACCCGGTTATCAACCGTCGTGCGCGCAGCGAGTTCCGCGATCGTGACGAGCGTCGTCCCGAAGGCGCCGACCGTGGCGCGGATCGCGGCGGTGAACGTCCGGCTCGTCGTGAACGTCGCGATGTCGGCGAAATGGATTTGTACCGTATCGAAGTGGGCCGCGATGACGGCGTTGAAGTCCGTCATATCGTGGGCGCCATCGCCAACGAAGGCGATATCAGCAGCCGTTATATCGGCAACATCAAACTGTTCGCTTCCCACTCCACCATTGAGCTGCCGAAAGGCATGCCGGGCGATATGCTGTCGCATTTCACCCGTACGCGCATCCTGAACAAACCGATGAACATGCAGTTTGTCGGCGAAGCAGTGGCGGCGCCGCGCGGTGAACGCCGTGGCGGCCCCGCCGGCGCAGGCGCGCCGCGTGGTGGATTTAGCGAACGTCGCGAAGGCGGCAACGGCGCTCCCGCCGGTCGTCGCAGCTTCAGCGGCAGCCGTGAAGGCGGCGCTCCCGCCGAACGACGTTTCAGCGGCAGCCGTGACGGTCAACGTGGACCGCGTCGCGAAGGCGATGCCGCCGCCGCGCCGACCACCCGTCGCCGCGATGCCTAATCGCTGAACGATAAAAAAACCCGCCGCGGCGCTGAGGGATCCCCACTAAATCAGCGCTAATAAACCAGCACCATACTTCGGTAGGTTTTGGCGAGGTGATTAAGAACAGCATCCAGTGCCGTTCGCTTTAAAATTAGCGGAGAGTGTCGCAAGACATTTTCCGCTAA